>JAAUSQ010000089.1:7500-15626 GCA_012033195.1 Chloroflexaceae bacterium | reverse complement strand
CTGCTGCTGGCACTGGGCGCGGCGCAGTTGCCGTTGTTGGTGGCGCTGCCGCTGGTCGGTGGGGCGGCACTGGTCGCACTGTTTGCAGCCACTACCGCTGCCGAGCGTCATTTTGTGGTACAGCAGATCGGCAGGCTGCGGCAACTGGTCCGTCCATCACCCGCAGAGTAGCGCCGCGCCGCCGAACATGTTAGCATGCAGATGCACGCGTTACCGTGCAGAGGAGTGCCGCAAGCTGGATAGACAGAATACACAATTAATGAACCTCCGATCTTCCTTGGTACTGGTAGCATTACTGCTGCCGCTGCTGGCAGGGAGGCCACCGGTTGCCGCCCAACAGCCGGACGGTGTAACGGTACGTGATGTGCAACAACGCGACACCGACGGCGACGGGCAACCCGATGTCACGATTATTGATTGTAGCTTTGCGACCGAGCGTGACCGGGTGCTGGTGTACGACCTCGGCAATGATATGCAGGCGGCATCCGATTGGCGCAGCGCGACCGACTTCACTAACGATGCATGGGTCTTCGATGCCGGAGCCGATGGCACCGCCGAGCTAATCATCCGCTTCTCCACCAACGATCAGCAGCAGATTGCCGAACTATTTGACGACCGTACCAGTGATGGAATGGTTGAATATACTGCCTCACCGAGCTTTGCAATTCGGGAATCGCTGTTTGCTACCGTGCAGGTACGGGCCGTAGATGGCTGGTGGGAACAGGCTGAATGGGTCAATTACAATCTGGACATCAGCACCGATGGGCCAGTACGCACAATGTTCTCGTGGAGTGACTACATTCAAATACTCAGCAACCACAACGGAACGCCCGACTTTACAATACAGGTGCGTGACCCCGACCGCGATGGACGCCCCGATTATCAATGGGTGGACATCGCCGAGGGGCTTGCGCTGTCGTCGAGTGATAATGTAGTACGCACCAGTCTGATGGTCAACCCTGCCGATGACGAGCCGCCCGTGCGTGGGGCCATCTTCTGGCCTTATCTGGGTAGTGATTCTAGCTACACCAAAGATTACGGTATCAGCCCCCCACCAATTAGCATCGACTGGGAGCGGGCGGTTATCAACCACGTTGGCGAGTTTGTCGGCTCGCGCTTCAACGATGCTGCCTGGTTTGTCTATTCGTTGGAACGCATCACACCCGCCGAGCTGACCAGTGCCAATTTTGAAGCGCCGTTTGGCTTTTATGACTTGGCCCGCGACGATGATGGTTTTCCTGAATTGCAGGTACGGGTCGAAGTGACCGAGCCATACTTCTTTGAGGGCTTCCCGCACTGGACACAGGTTGTGCGCTATTCGTGGGATCAACACAATACCCAGAACTGGGACTACAAGCTGGATCTGGTTGGCTCGCACGAGGTTGCCAGCACGGTAGCTTTACCGTTCGCAGATGCAACGATGGTGCCCTACGCCGACCTGCCCGCGTGGGTGACGGGGCGCGAGTGGGGGCTAATCAACTTTGCTGCAACTGAACAACCCTACTGGACAAGTGAGGGAATCTATGAAGACCTTGTGCCCGTCCTCGCTACCCGTTCGCAGTATGTGACGGGGCAGATCAACCGCCTGCCCGCATCCGATTACAGCACTATTCCGGCTGGCATGCGGAGCGAGTACAGCGGCACCTTCGCCCGCCCTGCGCTGTACTTCTCGCCAATTGACCGCAAGTTGCACCTCCAGTCTGCCAGCACTGGCGTCTGGAACATCGGGCGCACCGACCGGGACGGCGTGGCGGCGCTGTATTATGATAACCTCGATGGCGATGCCTATCTTGATCAGTGGAGCTATATCGAGGTGCGCGGCGGTAGCCAGCCGATCACCATCACGCGGCAGCTTACGATGGCGGCATCACACCTGCTGTATACTGATGGCAACGAAGTGCGGCTGCTCCAGACCACTGCTGCGCCTGCCCTGTTCACCACCGCACCCCCTACCACCTACAGCGCGTGGCAACGGCTGGGGCGGCTCCTTAATGCCTATGAGCGCGAGATAGACCCTGGCGACTTTCCGGCAATGCTAGCCCAGTTCGAGGGGCCACAGCAGCGCATCACTGGCGCAACCTACCGCGACTTTCGCCCGACGGAGAGCGGCTTTCGGCTGGTGCTGGATGTACAACCCGATGCAGCGAGTAGCGGCCCCACCCTGCCCGGACTAGAGCAACTCGCGGCAGGAACGTATCTGGTGCGCTACAATGCGGACGAGCAGACATTCAGCAGCACGCCGCTCACACCTGCAACCCTCGACCTGGCGCTGGTGCTGCCCCAGCAAGCCGAAGCTCGTGCCATTGGCAACCTGCTGCTGATGGGCGTGCAGGCTACCAACAGCGGTCTGGCCGATGCAACCGGGCTGACGCTGATCACCGAGGCGTCCCTGGGCGACCGCAGCACCAGCCTTGTCAGCGAAACCTTACCGATATTGTCCGACCGCACGGTATGGACAGCGATCAACTGGCAGCCGTCTGCCGCTGGTGACTGGCAGGTGCAGGCCCGCCTGACCGACCAGCAGGGCAACCTGGTTGCTGAAGCACAGCAGACGATTACCGTGCAGGCGCTGCCCGAACGCAATATTCAGACGGTGTTGCGCTTCACGGGTAGCTATGGAAGCTGGAGTCTGGCGTGGCTCCTGCTGCTTGTTATCGGCGGCGTTGTGGGGGGTATCCTGCTTACGCTACGCCCTGCCACAGCTAGCGAGGAACAGCCATGACACTGGCACACGAGCCACCTGCGGACAGCTACGAAGCGCCGCTCTCGGAACGGCTCCAGATTGTGCTGCTCTTTGGGTTGGCCGGGATGGTCGTCGCCTATCTGCTGCTGCGCTATCGGTTGCTGTGGGGCGAAGGTGACACCGCTACCTTCACGGTATTGATTGAACTTATGCTGCGAGAAGGTACGCTGCTCCCCGAACAGGCCACCTATGCCAACGGCTTCGGCTTTCAAGCACTGGCAATGCAACTGGTCTATATCACCGGGCTGAGTCTCGCACAGGTGCAACTGATTGGCGGGTGGCTGCTGATGCTGTGGCTGGTTATTCCGATGTGGCTGCTCTACCGCGAACTGCTCAACGGGCGCGGAATGCTGCTGGCATCGGCGCTGCTGCTGATGCAGCCAGAGTTTTTGTTTGGTGTGATGCGCGGTACCCACGAGAAGTTTACACGCGGGCTGACTATTCTGTGCCTGTACCTGCTGCTGCGGAGCCTGCGCAGCCAGAACCGCCCCGCCCAATTTGCAGGGCTGGTCATCAGTTTTTACCTCTCGGCGTATGCACTGATTACTTTTAACAGCTTGCTTGCAACTTCGTTTATTGCGGCCACTGCGGGAGCGCTGGTGTTAAGCTGGCTGGTGATGCGCGAGGGACTGCTGACGCTTGCCATCAACCCGACGGTGAGCCAGTGGCTGCAACGGCTGGTGTTTGCCACCGCAACCTGTCTGATTATCTCGTTTGTGTTTATCTTTTATCTGTACCCGCCCGCCCAGAGCGGCTTGCGCCTGCTGGATAGCACCCTCGACCGAGCCGCCGCACTGATGCTGGATGTTGAAACGGCTATCAACCCCTATGATGTGATTAATATCGGCTGGATCAACACGCCCGTGTATCTGGTGCTGACGCTCTCGAACTGGCTGCTGCTCGGTGTCTCGGCGCTGCTGTGGCTCTGGCAGAGTGGGCGCTGGCTCCAGGGACGCTGGCGGCCTGCCTCGCGCAACACCCTATTGCTCTGGGCCTTTTATGGCGCGTTTGGCTTGCAGGGCGCGTTGAGTATTCTGGTCGATTTTAGCGGCGCTATTTCGGGCAACTTGCAACACCGCGTGTTCCCCTCGTTTGCCATCGTCGCGGTGGCGATGGTGGTGCGGGCGCTGCTTGAATGGATCGATAACCGCAAGCAGGTGGAACGCTGGCTGTATCGTGGGGGCGCGGCGCTGTTCAGTGCGCTGGTCGTGCTCTCAATCATCAAGGCCACCAATGAGCCACTGGTGAGTAATAAATGGCTGTTTTACCACCCCGCCGAACGCACCGCGCTCGCATGGGCCAGTACTGCTCTGGCAGATCGGAGCCTGTGGGTTGGCTTTGATGAGCGGTTAATTGCTGCCGACACTATTTTGCTCGGAGCCGAGCGCGAACCGGTTGAGCTTGATGGCTGGTTGCTCGACCCGACCACCAGCGATTTTATGGTATCTGACATTCTGCGGCAGCGTGCGCTGCGGCTTGGTCTGCCGTTACCCGTCGCCGCCGATGACTTTATCACCTACGATAATGGCAAGGTACAGGTGTATCACCGCCGCCCGCTTACCATTTATCAGCGTTGAGGGTACTGGACAGTTATGAGTATTGAGAAGCTGCAACCATCTGAAACGACCCTGCCCGCGCCGCGCTTGGTGTGGCACGACTTCCGCCTGATCCTGATCGGCCTGGTAATGCTGGTGCTGCTGCTGCTGGCCGGTGATAGTCTGGCGCTCCTGGCACCGTTGCGCTGGCTACTGGGGGGCGCTGATGATCTTGTATGTTCCGGGCTACAGCTTGCAGGCGGCGCTCTTCCCCCACCGCACCGACCTCGACGGTATTGAGCGGGTGGGCCTGAGTATTGGCCTCAGCATTGTGCTGGTGCCTGTGCTGGCACTGATTTTGCATAGTACACCCTGGAAACTGGGCATGTGGTCATTTGCAAGCGGTACCATTCTGATAATACTATTCCTGGGGGGGAGTGCAATTTGGCGGCGTGCCCAGTTACCTTTGCACGATCTGGCTCCGACGCTTCCGGCCCTGCACCCGCAGCAGTGGTGGCGCAATCTGCCCACCCTCGAACAGCGTATCTATCGATGGCTGGCAGGGGCAGCGGGTGTTATTCTGCTGACGCTGGTTGTTGTTTTTACGTTACCCACTCCCGATACCTCTTACACCGAATTCTATATGCTTGGGAGCGCAGGACTGGCAGAGCAGTACCCGCTCGATCCGCGTGCTGGCGACCCGCTTCAGGTTACGATGGGCATTGTCAATCAGGAACAGACAACCCGGACATACCGCGTTGAGGTGTGGGCGACATGGGCCTGGGACCCGGCAAACTGGCACACCCTCACCACCGAGGCGGGTCCCTTCACGCTGGAACCGGGCGAACGACTTGAGCAACCGCTGATGTGGGCGATGCCCTGGGAAGCCGACGATGTGCAGGTGTCGTTCTTGCTTTTCCGCGCCGACGACAACGAGCCGTACCGCACGCTGCAACTCTGGCTGGATGTGGGGGCCGAATAGCTGCAACATTTTACGCAGGGCTGGCGTACAACATACAGACAGGGACAATAACTGGTAGGTGATAGGAAAGGGACGACGATGTATAACGGTGGAAACAACTACGGCAATGGTGACAATGGCAACGGCTACGATTACAACACAGGCACGACGACACCGCCGTACACGCCTTCGAACGCGGTACGGGTCGGCGGGCTGTCTATCAAGCCGCTGTATCTGTATATTGTGGCGGGCGTAGTCCTGCTGCTGGTGCTGTTCTTTATTATGCGCTTTCTCAATACCAGCTTGGTAATGCACTTTGGTGTGGTGGCGGGTGCGCTGCTGCTGCTGGCAAACGTGCGCGAACTCATTGGTCAGACGTATGGGCGGCACAATAACACGGCGCTGCTCAATGTGCTGATTGGTAGCTCACTGGTGGTGGCGTGGCTGTCGCAGTTCCTTGGCCCGCTGCTGTGGATACCGGCGGTACTGCTGCTCGCTATCGCGGCACCGCTAGCCATCGGGCGGGCTTCGGTCTACCAACGCTATGTGCAGATGGGGCGCGGCGTGGTGCATCAGGCGCGGCGTGCGGTGGGGCGCTGGAACTAAACAGTCGCTTTGTATAGTCGCATACGTAAGTAGCCGGGAGACTGAAATCTCCGGCTACGTTTTTACAAAGCCCGCCTGCGCGGGCTGTATGTATGTTGCGCCTACGGATACAGCCGATACAGCATGCGTGGGAAGGGAATGGTCTCGCGGATGTGATGTGTGTTGCAGATCCAGGCCACGGTACGCTCAAGGCCGATGCCGAAGCCGCTATGCGGCACGCTGCCGTAGCGCCGCAGGTCGAGATACCACTGGTAATCCTCAACATTCAGGCCAAAGTCACGGATGCGCTGCTCCAGCAGGGTGGCGTCGTGGATGCGCTGTGAGCCGCCGATCAGTTCGCCATAGCCTTCGGGCGCAATCAGGTCGGCGCATAACACCACTTCGGGGCGGGCCGGGTCGGGCTGCATATAAAAGGCTTTTAAGCTGGTGGGGAAGCGCTCGACAAAGACGGGCTTGTCAAACTTTGTTGCAATCAGCGTCTCGTGCGGTGCGCCAAAATCCTCGCCCCATTCCAGCACGCGGCAACCTTCCACCTCGGTATGGTGTTCGCGGATCAGGTCAAGCGCCGCGTCATAGGTGATCCGAGGGAAGGGTGGCTGTACACGTTGCAGGGCAGTTGTATCACGTTCCAGCACTTCAAGCTCACGGACGCAGGTGCTCAGCACACGTTGCACAATTGCACTGAGCATCTGCTCTTGCAACACCAGATTATCTTCATGGGTAGCAAAGGCAACCTCTGGCTCTAGCATCCAGAACTCGGTCAGATGGCGGCGGGTCTTGCTCTTTTCGGCACGGAAGGTGGGGCCAAATGTGTAGACCTTGCCAAACGCCATCATTCCCGCCTCGACATACAACTGCCCGGTCTGCGCAAGGTATGCATTACCCAAGTCGAAGTAGGGTGTTGCAAACAGGTCGGACGTACCCTCGGCGGCGGTGCCGGTCAGGATGGGCGTATCAAAACGCACAAAGCCCTGACTATTCAGCCACTCTTGCGCGGCGGCCATCACCTCGGCTCGAATACGCAGCAGGGCATGCTGGCGCGACGAACGCACCCACAGGTGACGATGCTCCATCAAAAACTCAATGCCGTGCTCTTTGGGCGCGATGGGGTAGTCGTGCGTGAGATGGACAACTTCAATCTCCTGCACATCCAGTTCATAGCCACTAGCGGCCCGTTCGTCGGCCCGCACCATGCCGGTAATGCGGCAGGATGATTCCTGGGTCAGTTCACGGGCGGCAGCAAATGTTTCTTCGGCAACATTTTTTTTAAAGATGACACATTGAATGGTGCCGCTGCCATCGCGCAGGAGAATGAAGATAAGGCGGCCCTTTTCGGTTTTATTGTAGACCCAGCCCGCCAGCGTAACCGCTTGACCGTCGTAATCGGCTATGCGGGCGATAGAGGTAGTAGGTAACAATGACACAGTTTTCTCCTCACAAAGTACAAAGCGCCTGACAAAGCGTACAATTGCTGTGAGAGCATTGTACCACTAGAAAACAAAAGAGCGCGTGCATACATCATTGTATGCACACGCTCTTGTCTGGCGGACGCGACGGGGATCGAACCCGCGATCCCAGCCTTGACAGGGCTGTATGTTAACCACTACACCACGCGTCCAATGTTCGATTATAAAATGGTGACCCCAGCGGATTCGAACCCGCGATCTACACCTTGAGAGGGTGTCGTCCTGGACCGCTAGACGATGGGGCCTTTCGGGAAAGATTGTATCATGTCTTGCGTTTTGATGCAACCCCTCAAATTGATATTGGTAGCGGCGGCAGGACTCGAACCTACGACCTTCGGGTTATGAGCCCGACGAGCTACCACTGCTCCACGCCGCGTCGTCTCCGTCTCCGGGCTTGGCTCCCGCCGGTGCTGGCCTTCTTGCGCCGCACAGCGCTGATGGCGTGAGTGCATCGACCTACTCTCCCAGCGGGTGCCCCGCCAGTACCTTCGGCGCTGCTTGGTTTCACGGCCTGGTTCGGGATGGGTCAGCGTGGGACCCAAGCGCTCCCCACACACCCACACCACCATCGCTCTGCGGCGCTCCACCCGCGCACGTGCCTGCGGCCCGACGTCCCTTCCCAACTGTATACCTCACCAGGGGTCTTGCGACCGTTCTTTTCCACCAGCGGGTGCCGCACGCCGTTTCCGTTCAGCGGCTTGCCGTGCCCCCTCCCTGCGTGCAAAGAAGCCCTCGACCGTGCGCTCTGCTTGCCTCTACGCCTCACAGCGCCTCCAGCAGCAGCCGCTCCACCCGGTCATCTTCCGGGGGTCTTA
>JAAUSQ010000089.1:0-5000 GCA_012033195.1 Chloroflexaceae bacterium | reverse complement strand
CATTCCGGTGTCGCTGGTGGTAGCCAGCTTTGGACGTCCTCCAACCCCAACAACGCAACGCCTACCAGCTTGACACGTTGTTGGTTTGGGCTGCACCCGGTTCGTTCGCCACTACTACGGGTGTTGTTCACTCTTCCTCGGGCTACGTGAGATGTTTCAGTTGGCCCGGTGCCCCCCACCAGAGGTGGTGCTACAGATGTAGCGGGTTGCCCCATTCGGACATCGGCGGATTAATGCATGCTCGCTGCTCCCCGCCGCATTTCGGTGCGATGCCCCGTCCTTCTTCGGCACGTATCGCCCAGGCATCCACCGTGTGCTCATTCTGTCTTCTTTGCACGAAGGGGGTGGGGCAGGCGCAGGTGAACGTGACGCGCTCGGTGAAAATTGGCGTCGAAAGCCTGCCGCTCCCCTTCTGGTGTATATCCTGGTGAGCTATACAGTTGGTAAGGTACGTCGGCTTTGTTATTGCATATCTCTTACACTAACAAAAGCACGCACGAGTTGCTTAACGTGATTGTATAGCCATATCTGCTATACTTACTTGTTGAACTATCGTTAAGCTCGTTTCAACAACTCTGGTATTATACTACTCCGTAACCCTCGTGTCAAGACCTTTTTTCGAGGATTTTGGGGAGGTTTAAAACTGTTGTGACAACGCAGTTCCCCTGATCAGAGTTCACACATTGTAGCACAACATTATGTATTTTGGGTTCCACATGCATACAGGGCAGACACATTGTCTGCCCTGTCTATCCCCCCACCTATAGTGAAGCGCACATCACGCGCTCTCTGTTAGCTGTGTGTACTCCCGCCCATCGCCGTGCCCAGCCGAATGAGCAGATTACCAACGCTTACCTGAAGAGTCGGCGGAGCTACCTCCAGTCGTCCAGTGCGCTCTCGCAATGCCTGATACACCATCCGCTCTTCCAACTGCCGTACTTCATCGCGGTGAAGTTGTTCAAAGTAGTCGCGTCGCATAATCAATGCCTCCATCCTCACTTGTGTTATATCCTGCTAATGCGCGCGTGCTCCGCCCTGCTCGTCTCGTTGGCTCTGGCATACATTCATCTAGCAAGAATACCGCTTGATAATCGGTAATTCTCCTGTCATGCCATCCTTTACAGCCTTGATTATACTGAACGGGTGGTCTGGACACAAGAACCAACTTGCAGTATATTGATGGTACCACTTTGTTATAGCTCTCAGGAAGGATGGCCCCTATGTTGAACCACCGCCGTAGCCGTACTGCATTTCCGCTGGCAGCCCTGCCGCTTGATCCGGCCTCCCCCGAACCATTGCACCGTCAGCTCTGCGACAGGCTCCGGGAGGCGATCCTGTCGAGGCAACTCGCCGCCGGTACGCGCCTGCCCGGTACCCGTACCATGGCCTCAGAACTGGGCGTATCACGCAATACCGTACTGAATGCGTTTGAGCAACTGCTCGCAGAAGGCTATGTGACGGGCAAGGTCGGCGCTGGTACCTATGTCACCTGTAAGCTACCCGAAGCGCTGCTTCAAGTTAACACCAACGACGAACCGCGCCCCACCCTAACCGACCCACGCGGGCGCAACCTGTCGCAGCGTGGTCAGAGTATCGCCTCGGTCGAAGTCTGTGAGCGCCACCTGCCAAGCTACCCCTGTGCGTTCCGCCCCTCGCTGCCTGCCGTCGATGCATTCCCGCTACCGCTCTGGGCGCGACTGGTGGCCCGCCGCTGGCGCAACCCCTCGATTGAGTTACTGACCTACGGCGACTCAGGTGGCTACTGGCCGCTGCGTGAAGCAATTGCCGAATATCTCGGCCCGGCGCGTGGAGTCCACTGCCAACCGGAACAGGTCATCATTACCGCTGGTTCGCAAAATGCGCTCGACCTTGTTGCACGACTGGTCCTTGATCCAGGGGATGCCGCCTGGATCGAAGAGCCGGGGTACCGTGGCGCACGCAGCGCCCTGCTTGGTGCAGGGGCACGACTGGTACCCGTGCCGGTCGATACGGAAGGGCTGAATGTGGCTGCCGGTCGTGCCCTCGCACCATCTGCACGGCTGGCCTATGTCTCGCCCTCGCACCAGTACCCAACCGGAGCCGTGATGAGTTTGCAACGGCGGCTCGAACTGCTCGAATGGGCCGACCACGCCGACGCCTGGATTATTGAAGATGATTATGATAGCGAGTTTCGATATGCGGGGCGGCCTATCTCGGCCCTGCAAGGCCTCGACCGTGCCTGTCGGGTCCTCTATGTGGGCACCTTTAGCAAGGTATTGCTGCCTTCGTTGCGGCTTGGCTATCTGGTGGTACCCGCCGACATGATCGGCGCATTCGTCAACGCCTGCACCATGGCCCACGTTCACGCGCCCCAGGTTACCCAAGCTGCCCTCACCGACTTCATCACCGAGGGACACTTCAGCCACCACCTGCGCCGCATGCGTACCCTCTACGCCGAACGGCAGCAGGTCTTGCTCGAAGCGGCCCGTCAGCACCTGGATGGCATGCTGGAGCTACGCCCCAACGAAACAGGCATGCATCTGGTTGGCTGGCTGCCCAATGACTGCGACGATCAGACTGTCACCTATCAGGCGCTTGCCCATCAGGTCTATGTGCGACCACTCTCCGCCGACTACATCGGCCCACCACAACGGCGCGGCCTTGTGATGGGGTATGCTGCCGTCAACAACGATGATATTCACGCAGGTGTGCAGCGGCTGGCGCGGGCACTTTCGGCACGCTGACCTACGCCACAAACGAGCTGAGTTGATGCCGCATGGTAATACCCACCAGGTACGGCTCAATCTCTTCGCGGCTAACACCAAACGCTTCGAGGAACTTCTGAAACGTCTCGCGTTCCTCGACCACAAGCCCGCCATCAACCAGCGCAATATCGGCAATATTCACCAGCACACACAGCTTTTGCTCTGGTGTGAACAGCGCCCCGGCCTCTGCCAGATACGCATCAAGCGCAGTGCTGGCCCGGTACAGGCCCGCCTGATACTTCAGCGTTTCGAGGCTCACACTGGCGAGGCGATGGCGCATCAGGCCATACCACAACGTCACCACCGTTTCATACTCCTCTTCGCGATAAATCTGGTCTGCATCGGCCATATAATGCAGCGCCAGCACCAGCGCCAGCACTGGCGTTAGCGGTGGTTTCTCAGGTTGTTCGGCAGTTGTCATGGGCTTCTTCCTCCTCAGAGCGCAATCCGGTTCATATCAACCAATCGTCGCAGCTAAAAACTACATTCGCAGGTGGCGTGTGTGGTCATTGTACCAGAATGCTGGACAACATCCGCTGCTCCCATGTACAATACAGAAAGTCTCAAGATCAAGTATAATTGTTGCCCCCGTGCCAGGGGAAGCGGTCGTGGTTGGTGCCTGACACCAGAAGCAAGGCGGCGCTGTGCCGCCTGGTATGTGATGAATGAGGATACTGTATGCATTTTGCCATGTACTATCGCTGGCTGGTTTATTATCATCTCTTTGGCCCGGTCGAACCAGACGCAACGATTCTTGATATTGGCTGCTACGATGGTGGTCTGGCGCGTTGCACTGGTGTGATGCCCACCGTTGCCCTCGACCCGCAGTTTGATGCACTGCGGCGGGCCGATGCCCATATCCGCATCTGCGCCGACGGCACACGCATGCCGCTGCGCATGCATCAGTTCGATTATGTTTTGCTCAGCGATGTCATCGAGCATGTGCCCGCCGACCGCACCTTGATTACCGAAGCCGCTGCACGAGTGGCCCCCGGTGGCACGCTGCTGCTCAGCACCACCGCTCAGAACTTCCGGCTTTTCCCATCATTTGCAACGCCCGTCTTTGAGCGGCGCTGGGGCCATGTTCGCAAGGGCTACACACCGGACAGCCTGCGTACCCTGATCGGTGAGGGCTTTGAATTTATCATTATGGTATGGCCAGAGAATGCCTTCCGCAACCTCTATATGCTGATGTGGCTCTTCTCGCGCCCACTGCCCGCCGTCGCCTGTGCGCTGGCCTATCTATGCTTTCTGATCGACCGCCGCCTGCTGGGGCACGCCCGCACCGAGGGGCACCTGTTTGTATGTGCCACCCGCCATGAGGATGCACCACCTGCCGCCGCCATTGCCATTGCCGCCGGACGCGAGCGCAGCATGCAACCTGGTCTTACGCCTGCACCCGCGCTCGAAGAGCAGGTCGAAGGCTAACTGATACCCGATGGCATACGCACCCCGGCGCATCCTGTTTCTGCTCACCGTTGGCATCGAGCGCCCGTCGGGGCGGCGCTATCTACATATCGCCCGCCAGCTTGTACAGCAGGGCGACCGGGTGCGTATCCTGGCGCTGCACCCCGACCTGACCACCTGCCGCCAGCGGCGCATTGTGCAGGATGGTGTCGAGGTGTGGTATGTTGGTCAGATGCACGCCCGCAAGCAGGGCAGCCTGCCGCAGCAGTTCGGTGCCTTCGGGTTGCTGCGCGTACTGATCAGCTCCACGCTCGGCCTGCTCAATGGTATTCTGCGCTCCCCCGCCGATAGCTATCATCTTGGCAAACCCCAGCCGATCAATGGACTGGCCGCGCTCATTGGTGTATGGCTGGTGCGGCGGCAACCTTTCTACCTCGACTGCGACGACGACGAGACCGTAAGCAACCGTTTTACGGCAAGCTGGCAGCGGGCCGTGTTTGGTGGCTGGCAATGGTTGCTACCGCGTCTCGCGCAGGGGGTTACCGTCAACACCCGCTACTTGCAGCAGCGTATCCGGCAGCAGACCCACGCGCCTGTGGTCTATGTACCCAACGGCGTTGACCTGCACGGCTTTACCCTGCCACCGCCACACATTGTCGCCGGACTGCGAGCCGCGCTTAACCTGGAAGGGCAACGTGTGATCGCCTATATCGGCACGCTGGCCCTGCACAATCACCCGGTCAATCTGCTGCTGGATGCATTTGCCTGCATTGCGCCCGCCCTGCCCGATGCAGTGCTGCTGCTGGTTGGCGGCGGCGAAGATTTGCCCACCCTGCGGCACCAGGCGGC
>JAAUSQ010000088.1 GCA_012033195.1 Chloroflexaceae bacterium | reverse complement strand
CAGGAAGCTCGCCAAGCAACGCCGCAACCTGCGCCTGCTGCGCCTCGGTCAGCGGGGTGAGCAAAAATTCAAACAGAAGCATATGCAAATCCTTTTTACTGTTCAGGCAACAGATTTTCGCAGCCGCCTGACAATCTCTTGCGTACCTTTTCTAATGTCCTCAGCAGAGCGTGCTTCAGGGTTCATCCCACAATGCGCTATATCATTACGTATATGACCTGTTTCCAGCTCTCCCCATACATTTCGGATAGGCCCCAGAATATCATCCGGCAGAACTACCTTATCTGGCTTTGGTTGTTGTTGCGTTCGTAGAGATTCTGTTATCTTCTTTGCCGCAGCATCACGCTGTTTATGATTGGTAAAAATGTCATTCCCTTGATAATATAAGACCAGCGAGACCAACCATTCTCGTGCATAGGTAAGCGCCTGATTAACCATATCCTTTTCAACATACCAATCAATGATATCCAGCAACCGTTCCAGCACCTGTTTGCTCTTCGTGCGTTCCAATGGTGCATCCAGCCCAAACTTGCTGTACTCTTCATTAATCTTATCCAACAGCAGCGTAATGGTACAATCTTGCTCCCACCAGCCTGCTCGACTGCCGCAATATCCGTACGCAGTCCATCGGCCTCCTGCATAATAGTTGCCGACCGCGACGTATACAACGCCACCGACAACGCATCTAGCCGCTTTGCCAGCGAGATCATCAAAGCCTCGTTTTGTGGCAGTTCAGAAGTCGTAAGCAGTTCGTGCAAGTCTGCTGTCCGCCCATACTTCAAAAACGTGCTGGTTGCCGTTGTCCAATCCAGCAACGTAATGAACGGGGTCAGATCAAAGACTGGTGTTGCCCCTTCACGTTTTGGATCATATGCGCCGTACACCACATGCTCCACATGAGCACATTTGACTAATCGTACAAACGCGATTATCAACAAGGTAAGCATTGGCAACGAGCGAAACGCATTTGTGATATCGAAGAAGATACGATCTTCAGCTTGAATCTCATCAGCAATAATGCCAAAGATTTGCCAAAGTTCATCCTCGGATTTACCCGATGGAATAGCTACTGCTCGCAAAGGTACACGATTCCCTATCCGTTGCTTTAGCGCGTCAAGATGCATCGTACGTGCTTCGTCTGTCACCATCACTAGCAATTCATCTGGGTGAAAAAACTCTACCGACGCATGAGCCATATAACATGTCTCACACTCGTGCTCACCAAAGCGGTAGGTAGTATCATTCATCTTCGTTGCACCCAGAAACGAGATTACTTTCTTGCTCATCGTTGCCTCTCCTTTTTGCCCTTCTTCTCAAGCCACTCCAATACAAGCACCCACGCACCCGTATGCTCCATCAAGCCCACTATCCGGCACGCCATATCATTGCCCACTTTGGGCAACCGTCCTGCGAATTGCTCCTCAGGGATGAATGCCGTATAATCCATCTGCTGACCAGGCTTGGGCTTTACCATACAACCACCTTCAACCATCTCCGCCAGTTGTACAATCACCTTATCGCCACGCCATTGTTGAAGATATACCTCAGCCTGTATGCGTTGTTCCTCCAGCGAAAGGGCCGACCCTGGCAATGCTGGCTCAGTTTGGTCACCAACCTGCGCCTTTTCTGTATCCAACGGCGGCGCTTCTACCTCCATCCGGCCATACCCGCTGGACGTTTTAGCCCCGATTCCCCACTCGGACAGCGCGTTGGTGAGCAACACAAACACGGCATCAATCCATTCATCAATCCGATCACCCACCGCCGGTGCCGGGGCCAGGGCCAGCAGATACTGCCCGGTCGCACTAAGAAACGGTACTGGCACCGGGCTATCCCAATCGGCAGGCGGCTCCCCCTTCCCAGCATAGTAGTCCCGGTGATGCACCGTCAGCACATCCGGCTGCAACGGTTGTTTTGCATCTGGCTTGCCTGTACATGGTATATACAGCGCATCATAAAAGGTGATGTAGCCCGCGCTCTTGGTATCGCCAAACACCAACCGATACGCTGCCTCCTTGTCAGTCCACTCCGTACCTTGCAAACCCCTCCGAGCATAGCTCGCTGCCAACCCCTTCAAGGCGCTCCCAGGAATATAAGGCACCCCATAGGTGCGGTGCAGCGTCAGCGATGTTTCGAGCACCGCCTCGGCCCCTAGGCCAATCGCCAAACGCCCCCCCACAGTTGCCTTACGGCACCGCGCCCCTACCGCTGCAAGCTGCCCCTGCCATCGCTCAAAAAAGAGCGTGTATACATCCGGCACCTCACAGTTGGCAACATCCCGCACTAATTGGTGTTTCTTCGCTTCGTCTCCCAGTGGCTCGTCCCTTTTATCTTTGTCGGGCAGATATGCATCCAGCCACAACCCTGCATGGGTCGTTGAACCAGGCTGCACCTTACACAGCTTATCGCGACGTGTTTGCATTATGCAGGCTCCTTGTCCGATTCATCGCTTGCATCCACATCCAGCACCGACTGTGCAAAGCGTTTGTACCACAGTAACGCCGCCAGCACCAACTGTGTGAGATGCATATACTGAGGCAGCGCAGCCTGGTGAACGTTCGTAGTAAAATTGTTCGGGTCTTGTTCTACACTGCGGGCTAAGTCTTCCCAGAGTTGCCGCAATCCTGGTTCTTTTCCTGTATCCACTTTGGCTTTTGCGTGAAGAAACGCTAAAGCCTGGGCAAGTCCAGCAGTGCGTATCAAAATCGGGAGTTTGTGACACATCCCACCGTATCGGGTACGTTGCTTTTTGCTATCCTCATCTGTCGTGGGAAACTTCCGATCAACCTCTTGAACCTGCTTAAAAATCTTTGCAGCAAGGCGTTGCTCACGTGTTCTGATCATGGTTGCCCCCTTCCACCATACAAACCCGGCACAGCCCGCGTCCCACCGTCGTTTTGCCCCCAGATGCAACGGCTGTTTCAGCAATTCGGATACAACCGCAAACACCTCAGCCGCATTCTTCTTTCCATTCGGTGTTGCGAGAACCAGGCCGGCAAGGACGGACTCGGCAGGAAGGGCCTCCTCATACCACAGCCCTCCATTGGCAACCGTCTTGGCATCCTGCTGCAACCGAATACGCGCCACCACCTCGGTTGCCGTCTGCAAGAGAAAATTCAGCACATCATCGGGCACCACACAGAAGCGCTTATAGAGTTCCGTCTGCCAAGAGGTATCGGTGGCGAACACCCGTTCCCCAATCCACCTGGCCCACTCCGCCGCCGCTGCACTCTCCTCCGGCTGCAAGTCGAGGTCTTCCAGATAAATCTGAGCATGACGTTCCAGCACTAGCGCACTCCCTGAACATACACACGCATATGTTGCCGTATCAGTTTGAGACGGCTGCGGAATATCCTTCGGCATATGGTCCAGGCCTGCATCCTGGGCATCCCGCGCAAAGCGCCGCAGCACCAGGGGCGAGGTAACCCATGCAAACGTTCCAGCGAGGCTGCGCACGGGGAGCAGCAACAAGCGTTGATCCGAGAACTGAACCGCACTGGCATAGTCATCGGCCTGACTATCAATCTTGTCTGGTCCAAAAATCTCTTTCCGATTGTGATCCGGGCAGGCGCTCCGAAGCGGCCCCTTTAAGGACGAACCAGGGAGATATGGCAAATTGGTTGCCTTCTCTCGTGCAATCGGCAGGTCAATCACTCCGACTCCCTGCCCGGTTCCGGCGTGCAGAGGAGCAAGAGCGTGGATCAAGGTGACACGAGCTTGCATCAGTTACGCTCCTTTAAGAAATTCAGAAAAGCTTGTAATACATCAGAATTACCATTAAGTGGCGGGATCTTTCGGGCCTCTTCTGGTGTGACAGTACGGGTGACGTTTGCTTGACCTTCAGGAGCACCCTTCAGATATAGTTGCTCAGGCACCGTCGTGCCTTCTAGAATGAGCGCCAACCCCACAGCTTTTCCTCCTTGACACGCTAGTGGCTTGAGGATGAGCGGACTGGCAAATCGATCCCGTTTTTCATCGAGTTGCAGCGATATGTTATCTGTATCTATCTTGCTATCATGGGGCATATGAAAGATGATAGGAAGACCAAAAGCGCCACGTGGTGCCGCATTGATAACACGATTGTCAAAAGGGCCACGCGCTTGTTGACGATAGCGCTTTCGTAGCATGTTTGGTTCAGGCCAAACACTGTGCCCATAGGAAGACGCGTTATTATCCCCATCTCTGCGAACCTGACGAAAATTCTTGAGTGACTTAATAAGCTTCGCCCAAACATCGAGTGCATTCGAGGAGGGTTTTATGATCATATTTGGAGTTCGTACAAGATGCGGCACCATAGCAGGAAAAGCTTCGGCTACAACATAATGTTCTAGCTTTTTCTTCAACCACTTGTCAACCTCATGCTCAACAGCAGGTGGCAGATCAAGCGGCACGTCCTGACCATTTTGCGTAACACATTTAAGCTGCAACGCTCCAAAGCCACGCCGGGTACGTGCGCCAATGCCGCCGAATGTTTCCCACGCCCACAGCGCTGCTTCGACCTCTCTGGCCTGAGCTTGTAAAAAGGTGATCGTCAGGGAAAATTTGACCCCTTCCTGGACGGTACCTTTACTTTCATTCAAAGGAAAAGCAACATAGCTATAGGGCGATTTTGGGTTACCAACCTCCTCGCTGGGTTCGTTCCCCTTGAACCGGACTGTAAAAACGGCCCCACGGTTTTCACACGTAACCGCCACCCAGACTGGCGACTGACCGCCTGTCTGCCGTCCATCTTGCGCTGTGCGGGCGGCTGCCCCCCAGATAGCATCTTCAGCCCGTTTCAGGTCTTCCAGCGACTTATACCCACCGCCACGACAGGCCCGCCACCAGAAGCGCAAATGGCCCCGTATGGCAGTTGCCCGTACCACACTCACCGGATCATAGGTATTGGGTTCGACCCCACCACCAAATAAGGGGGTGATAAGCTGATATTCGCGCACCTGGGTGATACGGTCAGTCTTTGGTTTTATTTCAGGGGGTTGTTCGTTTTGCAGGCAGTCTGGTTTCTTCCGCATTCCTTTGCTCCTTTATGCAATTACTTGCGGTTTTCCATCCCATACACCAAGCACGGCCAACCCAAACCCATCACGGCGACTCTGCTCATCGTCGCCCATGCACTGCATCCAGGTTGCCGTAATCCAGGCTTTGATCTGGTCTGGTGTGACACGATCTGGCAATTTGAGGAACAATACAGTGCCTGCCGGGGCAAGTCGCCGGATGGGTTTGGGTTGACGCACTTCGAGATCCCATCCCGAAACAACCATCGGCTTCTGGATGGCAATTCCATGCAGGCTTGGTGTCACACCACTGTGTGTTGGCAACCATGTTGGATAAAAGCCATGCTCAAAATAGGCTGGGGTAAGCAGAACTAGACGACACGCCCGTTGTTCCAGGATGGCCTTCACGATTGTGTCGCAGCAAGACGGCAGGTGACAATCACTCTTGCGCCACATTACAGTGCGCCGCTCTCCACCCATAACTGATAGCCCCTCGTGAATGGTGAATGATTCGGATGCTGGAATATCAGCCGCAACCACCAGTGCAAGCCGACGCAGGCCTTCCTTATCGCTATAACTAAACTCAAGGCCCTGCGTCTCAAAAAGCATGCCGTCTTCACCCACCCGTGTCCCTAGCTTCATGCTCACGTGCGTGCGCTGATTCATTGCTAACGCCTGTATGCCCAGTGTCTCCGGGTTTATCTCGCCTGCATCAGGTTGACTCAACCAGCTTTCAAAGTTTGTCCAGAACCAGAAGGGCGGCATACGATCAGGCTTGCGCTGGTCGGGGTTTGATAGCCCAACAAGAGAGAGATGGTGCGCCTCGTCAGCAGCGTGTTGGAGGTCGGTATGCTCCTCGCGTGCATGTTCAAGGGGCACCATCCGCCGCAGCCGTTCTTGCTCTGACTTCGGTTTATCTTCATCGGGCTTGAACAACACAGCATCGGCAGGTGCGGGTGCCAGCAGGTGTAGAAGATGATTATCATCCCCCACTTCAGCGAGCAGTGGCCCGCGTACCCCCATCTGGCGTACCCGTGCACTCATTGCTCTATTTGCATCCGTCTTGCCAACCTCCCACGTTCCAGCACGGGTACGGAGTGCGCCAGTGGTGGTGGACGGAAAAGGAAACAGGAGAGTTTTCGCCCGTGCCCCAGGGGTTGTGGTGAAAGGCCGCCCATCACGCACAATCAGCGGGTCACGTGGCTCAATAATCCAGAGAGATGATATTACTTCTGCCATCATGCATCCTTTTGTTGCAATACATAGGTGTCACACCCGGCGAGACGGCGTGCCTGCGCGAACGTACTGGCAACGATCAGTTCATTCGAAAGCTGCATCAGCGGATCGCCGTTGTCCCTTGGCGGATCGCCGTTGTCCCTTGTATGAGCCTCGAAGAGTTTGTTCAATTCATCCAGGATAGATTGCCGAGTCTCTTCAGCAATTAGTCTACCGTCGGGGGTGCGCTTCCGGTTGATAATGCGTTCGGCCTCTTTTTGCTGGAGGTTCAGCAGCAGACTTCGTTCCAAAGTACTCCCATTGGAGGGCAGTTTCAGCCGCAGCGCAAGGTCGCGCAGTTCGTAGGCCGCCCCACTCGGTAGCATCTGGTTGTGCACCATATCACTAAAGCGCTTGAGGCGTGGCACCAGTTCGGTACGTTTCCCGGTTGCATGGTAGTCGCCGCCGCTGCGCCTGCTGATAGTGATCGATAACCCGTGTTTGCCTGGTACATTTTTGGTAGCTTTTTCGGCATCTTTGGCGGCTTGTTCGGCAGCACGTACTGTGTCTAAGGAATCGGTGAGCGAAGATAAATGATGCACCACAGCCACCCCCACCGACAGCGTAGGTGTATGAGCACCCTTATAGTTAAAGTCCTTCAGCGTATCGTGAAAGGCTTGTGCTAGAGCATCGGCACACTCGAGCACGCGGTGCAGCGGCACCAGCGCAAGCACATCGTCACCACCGATATAAATTGGCATACCTTCGTGATCTTTGACAATGTCTCGTGCTTGTTCCGCAAAATTATCAAGCGCAAGCGACAGGTTGCGATGGCGTTCCATGCCGTTTGCTTCGTGGGCCAGAGCATCAATAACCTCTCCCATACTGTCACCATCGGCCTGCAACAACGCATAGTAGGGCGAGGGTTGGGTGATGCCCAATTCAGCGGCCCCCTTCAGAAATGCACGGAGGTGTTTTTTGGCGGTAGTGAGGATTTCACGGTCTTCTGTGTGCTCATGCAGGCGCTCCTCAAAGAGCATTGATCCATCAATTGATCTATCATTGGTGCCGAAGAAAGAATGGGATACGCCCGTCGAAACTCGTTCAATGTTCTTACTCGGTAAACTGTTCAGGTATGCCTGCCATAATCTCGTAAGTTGTTCATCAAGTTCGTTCGTAAAGCGAGCCATGAACGGCAATGCAGCAACATGCGACGTGCTGATAAAGTGCATCGTTCTTCCACCGTTCCGCTTCAGCATATCAACACCAGAGAGTTGCTCTGCTTCCCCAGCGCCAAAGGTGGTATATAGTATTTGTATTTTTTGTTGCTGTATATCTTCTGAATCGTGGTATTCAGGATACTTATCTTTAAAGATAATCCCATCCAATTCACCAGTAATCGATGACTTGGGCAAGTGGGAGGATGAGGGGGTCGGGGCAAAGGTGCGGGTGTTTTTGCGGGCCGCCATGAGCGCTTCGAGCCGCTTCCGCGCACTAGCATATGCAGCATCTGGTGGGTAGGGCACTGCGACCCAGTAATATTCCACCAGATCATTAATCTGTTGCTTTGCAACATCCTGGTTGAAGCCTGTGCTGATGTGTTCAAATGCTTCTGCACGAATCTGATCCAGCCGCTTTTGTATTGCTATGTGTACCGCTTTGCCAACTTCAGCAGGATCACCCTCAATGACCGCAATCAATTTATTGGGTACGTTTAACGAACTATCAGGTTGTACTGCGTCAGCCGTTTGGATAGATGGAAAAATCAACATATGTCCAGCCCGGCCATGCAGCGTAGCGACGGCGGCTTTTGCCAATTCGCTGAGTAGCCACGAGCCAAACCAGAAATCACGAGTGCGGCGGGCACTAGCAATGAAGCGTTGCACTGGCCCGATATGGACTTGAAACAGATATCGCATACATTCCTCCTCGCTCGGCAATAGCGTTGTTGAACGCACGATACCAAACCCCTTCCACGCAGAGATCAGAAAGAATTCGGAATATACTCCGAATTCTTTCTGATCTCGCCGATCCAGTGGGTTGCTATTATAAGGCAGCAAGGTACGCAGCAAATTGTTCGCGTAGCCAGTCAAAGCGGAGGTAGTGCTTCGGATGAAGGTCCCAGGCATTCCGACACAGGGTATAAATGACCGTCAGGTGGTCCCGAACCGTTCCAGAGGTTACGCTCATGGTTCGGGCAACCTCATCTGGATGCGACCCGGCACTGATCAGCTTCAGCACTTCGCGTTGCTTTGGGGTGAGGGCATCGTAGACCTGGCGACACTGCTGCCGCTGCAGCGCATCGATGGTCTGGCGGGCCTGCGTGGTAAGCTCATCGAGCGGGGTATACGCCTGTGTGGGCGAGACGACCAGAAATTGACTGAGTGTCATCACTGGCAGGCGAAGCAACTGTACCTCCGGGTGGTTCGGCAGATGCATCACGACCCCATCCCGTGTTTGTTCACGGATATGATCGGCAGACAGGAGCTGCCAAATACAGTCCTGTTCACGGAGGAGGATCGGTGCAAGCGATAACGCTAGATAACCGAGCAAGCGACGTCCCCCACTGATGCACAAATGGAGATGGGTATCGGGTTGGCGCAGACGCAAGAGCAGATGATGCAGTGTCACACGAGCAGCTTCAATGGCCTCAGGACTATCCAATTCCGACACCAGTCCTGTCGGATGCTGAATCACATGGGGGCGATACCGGATAGGATGTCCGGCATAGGTTTCCTGCACAAACTCGGCACCCACACGCTGTAAGGCCGCTTGATAGCGTTCGCTCCGTGGAGCCAGATGGACGACGATGACTTCACTGATCGGATACCCACGTGCCAACAACTGGTCGAGCGCCAGTGTGACAATCTGGGGTTGTCCGCCCAGGGTAGCAATAAAGATATGGTTTGGTGCAGTACCTGGCGGGTGCATAGACGTGTCCTCTCGTGCTAGGGTGAGGCATCCATTGCCCCTCTCTATAATTAGTAACATTTCAGGCTAAATTTTTTCCTGATTGTCGGTCGGTTTTCAAACAATGAAAGGATCCTATGACCTATGGCACCGCTTTTTCCAGCGCTCTTTCTGGGGGGGCCGCCGCACTCGGGCAAAAGTACGCTGCTCTATCGGCTCAGTCATGCCCTGCGTGAACGGGGCGTAGAACACTATGCGTTGCGGGCCAGTCCGGATGGCGAAGGCGATTGGAGCCAGGAAACTGCGCCCGACCAGGTGCGGGTGCTTCGCATGCGGGCCAAAACGGATTGGACACCCCAGTTTGCTGAACGAATGAGCCGGGACATTGACCGCCGCCACTTGCCGCTGCTCGTGGATGTCGGGGGCAAGGTCTCGCCGGAGACCGAACGCATTGCTGCCGTATGTACCCATGGCATTTTGCTTTCGAACAATACGGCGGCCTTTTCGGAGTGGACGGCCTTGCTGCATCAGCAGGGCCGCATGGTCATCGCTGAGATCGTATCTCAACTGGATGGGCCGCAGATCGTCACCCAGACCACGCCCATCTTACGCGGTACGCTATCAGGCTTACAAGTGGGACAATCTTCGGATGGCGTTTGTTTTGATGCGCTGCTCACACTGGTGCAACGCTATATGTCCTATCCCCCAGATACCCTGTACCAGACACATCGCAATGCGGTAGACGTTGATCTCGTGCTCCACCTGGAGCGCCCGATCTACCCACTCACGGCGCGTCCTGAACATGGCCCTGCCTATCGCTGGTATCCGACTGATCTCCGGCCCCTGCTGACAAGCCTCCCTGCAAATGAACCATTGGCGCTGTATGGACGCGCCCCGCTCTGGGTCTATGCCGCCCTCGCCGCCTTTACCGAGCCGGTGCCGTGGGTCTTCCAGGCACACACCGGTTGGGTGGTGCCGCCGCGCCTGCTCCCCACGACGACTCCCGATCCGCAACGGCTGCGATGGGATACGGTCGCTTCTCACGGCGATGCCTTCCAGATCAGTTTATCGCTTCCGGGTGGCTATCTCGATTATGATGATGCGCAGGAGGTCCCTGTGCCACTTGCCCCTGCTGGCTATGGCATTCTGCTAGATGGCAAACTGCCGACATGGTTGTATGCGGCCCTAGCCCGGACATACCGCACTGCGGCGTGGTTGGCCGTCTTGCAACCGCAACTGGGCTATGTGGTGGTGTGGTCGCAGCATCCGCATGTTCAGGTCGGGGACGTGCGCCCAGCACCACCAGCGGAACCGCCAGAATAGATGTGCCATAGTTCCGATAGTAGGATGCCCATGCACGCGACGCTTTTGCGAAAGGATATGCCCATGCTTTGCTACACCGGACACCCACTGCTTGATGTGGGCGTTGCAACAATCACGGCCTTTGTCGGCAAAGACGACCCTACCCAGGTGACAACGGCAGACATGGCCGAGGTTGCCGCGTACCTGGAACGGCACTACAGTCACAACCCGATGAAGTCATTTCTGACGGTCATCTTTCCCAACTCTGGTTTCACCCAACCCGCATTTGATACCCAGCCTGCCAAGCGGGCCGCCTATGCCGAGTATGTGCTGCGGGCGTGGCATCCCGACCGTCCCCGACTTCCGGAGCCTTGTGTCTTTTTTGGCACCCCCGCCGTGCTGCGGGCCTACCGGGAGATGATCCCGCTGATTGGCTCCGAGAGCGGCTTTAATTTTTATGCCGAAGGTGCCGCCGGGCTTCCCGTCTCTGGGGAAGCCTTACTTGCTATCCACGCCATGCCGATAGGTGCGCTCAAGTGCGCCGGACGTGTGCTGCTGTTCCACGCCGAGCATTCCCCACTCACCCAGGACCTTGCCGCACGTGCCCTGACGATCAACCGGGGATACCTTGATCTTGCAGCACACCAGGGCGGGCATACCACCAAATACCACGATGCCAAACATCCGACAACCCAGATCGTGAGCATGCTGCTCGACGCTGAGCAACAGCGCCGCGACTATGCTGCCTGCTCCATTACCGCCTATCATCTCACCAATTATGGTACCAATGCCGATATTTCCATGTATCATCTGCCACTCCAGATGACGCGCTTTCTGTATCAGGCCACTGATGCAATGTACCGTGCTGCCTGGAACCGCCTGGTGCAACGGGCCTGGGTGGGCGACGATGCGGTCCCCACGCACGATACACTCGGCTTGCCGGCCCGTCGGAACACGTTATTTGAAGATCTGTTTGACCTGCCCGCCAACGCACAGCGCTTTTTGCGAACATACCTCCTCCGCATGCCCGTGGTGGAGCGTACTGCAAAAGACGACCCCCGCCGCACCTATAGCCTGGTGCGGGAAGTTGATTATGTTTCGTGGCCCTTAACCCAACTCTTTTTGAAGGAGGTGATGCACGTGGACGAACGCCGGATTGATGCTCTGCGCACGATGGCGGACCAACTTGCCGAGTACATCCAACGCGAGGAGGACCATCGCTTGTTGCGGTTGTTGCTCTACGGCGGCAACAGCGGCAAGGATTATCAGGAACTCCGCACCCGCCTTATTCGCGCTGATTATGCCGCTGCTCGCCAGACCGAGCCGCTCTTTACGCTCGATCAATTTCTCACCGTGTTTGAATATACCGATGAGCGGTCGTGGTGGATGCTGGCCCGCGACCTGCTGCTGATCCGTATCATTGAACGCTTACACGCCCAGAAATGGTTCGCCAGCAACCCGAATGCGATTGCCCCACCCACCGAGATGGATGAAACCGCAACTCCCTGATCTTGATTTATGTACAAGGAGGAACCCAGATGGCGTTTGTTACAGGATTATTACTCATTGATGCCCCGGCTTCGGCGCTGAACAACGCCGGGGCCGATACGGGTGCCCGCACTGATAACACGGTTGCGGTCAAGGCGATCCGCACCCGCACGGGTGACCGCTACCCGTATGTCTCGGCCCAAGCGTTTCGGTACTGGCTGCGAACCACACTTGAAGCCATGCCCGATACCGGCTGGCAAGCCGCCCCGATTTTTCGGGAAACCAAAGTAGCCTACACCGATGCCAATCCGATCAAGTATTGGGACGATGACCTGTTTGGCTATATGCGGGCACCCTCCACCAAAAAGGCCGCCAAAGACCAGCGCGACGCGGATGCAACTCGCACGAACGAAACACCGACCACCGACACCCTCACCCGTGCTGCACCGTTCCGCGTTGGCACCCTAGTCAGTATCGCCCCGGTCAGCATTACCGACGACTTTGGTACCATGTCGCGACACGATGGCGACCCCGTGCCGCACGAGCACCAGTTCTACCGCACCGTGCTCCAAGGGCTGTTCTCGCTCGATCTTGCGGCGTGCGGCACCTTCAGCTACCGCCACAAAACCGGTTTCCGCAATCTCGACGAGCACCGCAAGCAGGAGGCCGAACAGCGGGGATTGATCCATCTGGAGCACGTCAGGAGCTATCGGCTCCCCCATGCAGAGCGTGTCCGCCGTGTCCAGGCATTGTTTGAAGGCATGGCCCGCCTGGAGGGAGGAGCCAAGCAGACCATTCATTATACGGCGGTTGCTCCGGCGGTGGTGGTGCTTGCCGTGACACGCGGGGGTAATCACATCTTCAATTATATTATTGGCGAACAGCAGGGCAGGCCAACGCTGAATGCGGATGCGCTGCGCGAGGCGTTGAGCGTCTTTGCCGATGAACTGCTTTCGCCGGTCTACATCGGGTGGGTCAGCGGATTTCATGACCCCGTTCGTGCCGACCTGCTTGCGCTTGCCCAGGACTACCCGCTGATCCAGGTTAGCCATCCGCGCCAGGCATTTGCAGCATTAGTCACCGCTCTCGGCGACCATCCTGCGTGGTTGGAGGACTGACTATGGCGACGATGCCCGCCCTCCGCATTCTGCTTGAAGGCACGGTCACCTCGTTTCGCTATCCGCACTTTATGTGGGGCAGCCAGCCCACCTATCGCATGCCCCCACCAGCAACGATTTATGGGCATATTTGCAGTGCAGTTGGTGATTGGATTGACCCGGCGAGTGTGCGCTTTGCCTATCACTTTACGGCAGAAACCACCTTTACCGATCTCGAACATATCCATGCGGGTGGCGACCTTGGCCCGATAACGGCAAAACGACAACGGGAACTGGCTGCTGCTGGGTATCCCGATGCGACCGTCTATGGCGAGAGCACTGTTACACCCTTCAAGCGGGAACTGCTCTTTCGCCCTCGCTTGACTCTCTACCTCGACCGCATCGACCTGGTCGATGCCTTTCGCAGCCCGCACTATGCCGTGGTGCTGGGTCGTTCGCAAGATCTGTGCAGCTATCCGCCGGGGGGCATTGCAGTGATTGACCTGGAGCAACGCTACGATGTCTACTATGCGCATACCCTGCTCCCCATAGCAATGGGGCCGCGCGTGGGTCGGGGTATTGCGGTGATGATGCCACGCCGCGTTGATTACACGCAGCGTCGCCATCCCACCTTTGCCCAGTATCTTATGCTGCACGAGCAGGTGACACCAGCGTTGGAATTTGGCGCGGCTCCACTTGAATGGTGTGATCCCTCGGCCCCGCTGGTTGATGGACGCGCCCGAGCGGTGGTGTGGCATCGCTTTGTGGAGGAACCTGATGTACCTACCTGATAACCTTCCGCCCATTCTGGCCAAAAGTACGGGCGAGACCCTCTACCAGCACACCTGGCATGTGCTCGAACGCTTCGCCGATCAGGTGCGGTTGCGCCCAATGCTCCCCGATCAGGTGGGGCAACCGCGCCTCTGGCACCACCTGTACTGGGCCGCTCTCTTTCACGATCTGGGGAAAGCTACGCCCGGATTTCAGCAGGTGCTGCACCCAGGCAGCAGTGCCCGCTGGCTCTATCGGCACGAAGTTGGCTCACTGGCATTTCTGGCGTGGCTCCCGCTTGAGCCTACGGAGGATGACTATCGCTGGCTAGTCGCGGCGATAGTCTCGCATCACAAGGATGCTCCGGTGATTCGGGAACAATACAAAGACGAAGGCCCATCGATTGCCGCAATCGCGCAGGATCTGGCGCAGGCTGATCTGGCCGCGCTCTGGCAGTGGTTGGATGCCTGCGCCAATCGCTGGATCATCGATCTGGGCTGTCCACCAATGGCATTCTGCCGCTATCGTTGCTCCCGGCAGCGGCAGCAATAGATCGGATTCGCAACGATGGTGCAGCGCTGATAGCGCATGCGCTGCGGACCTACCGTCAGATGCTGCACCCACGCTGGCTCCGTCCACATGCGCTCCATTCGTTGCTCGTCCGAGGTATCCTGACCACCGCCGATCATCGCGCCTCGGCGGGGCTGGCAGCGGCTCCAGTCCTGCCCGCACGTGATTATACCTGGCTCGTCGACCAAATCGCCACGCTGCGCGGGCACCCGATGAGCCTGTACGACCATCAAACCCGGAGCGCCCAGACCCGTGGGAATGTTGTCCTGATTGCCCCAACTGGCAGCGGGAAAACCGAAGCCGCACTGTGCTGGGCATTTGGGATGCCCGCCCAGCCAGTGCCGCGCCTGTTCTATGCCTTGCCGTTCCAGGCCAGTATGAACGCGATGTATACACGGCTGACCAGCTACATTCCCGATAGCGTCGGATTGCAGCATGGGCGGGCACTCCAGGCACTTTATCGATTATTTATGGAGACCGATGGCTCCAGTCTGGGGGCGTGGCAGCAGGCGCGGGACCAGCACGAGCGCACTGCCTTGAACTATTTTCCCGTGCGGGTTTGTAGCCCTTATCAATTGTTGAAAGCGGTGTATCGCCTGCGCGGATATGAGGCGTTGCTCAGTGATTGTATCGGTGGGGCTTTTATCCTGGATGAAATTCACGCCTATGAACCCGCACGTCTGGCCTTAATCCTGCGGCTCGTGGCGTATCTCCGGGCGCAGTATCACGCCCGATTTTTTGTGATGTCGGCCACCTTCCCACGTCTGATACACACGGTCCTGTACGATGCGCTGGGCAGCGCGACCGCAATACGTGCGACCGATGATCTCTTTCAAGCGTTTCAGCGCCATCGGCTGCGACTGATGGATGGTGCCCTGGAACACCCCACTATCTTTTGTCAGATTGTTGCACGGGCACAAAGCGGTGAATCGGTGCTGGTGTGCTGCAATACGGTTGGTCGTGCCCAGATGCTATGGCAGATGCTCCGCCAGGAGCTTGGTGCTGCCGCTACGGTTGAACTGCTGCATAGCCGACTGAATGGGCGTGATCGGTTGGCACGTGAAGAGCGTGTGCAACGCTTGTGTGGATTGAACAGTATGGCGCGTGCCCCCATCGTGGTGGTGGCAACCCAGGTGGTTGAGGTGAGCTTGAATATCGACCTGGATACAATCTTCACTGATCCGGCCCCACTGGAAGCGTTAATTCAGCGCTTCGGGCGGGTCAACCGCAACCGCCGCCTGCCGCTCACCGATGTGCACGTCTGTCGGGAGCCGATCCCCGAACAGAACCTGCGCCCCTACGATACCCGGTTGCTGCATGGCACCCTGGCGGTGCTCGAACCACAGCAAGGACAACCCATTGATGAAGCGGCAGTGAGCGATTGGCTCGACGCCCTGTAT
>JAAUSQ010000087.1 GCA_012033195.1 Chloroflexaceae bacterium | reverse complement strand
CTGGGGCCCATGGCCCCCGCTGTGCCCGCATAGCGACAGGCTGCAACAGCCCCCTGTCCCTGGACAGATAGGGGCGCTAGGATAATGTGCCCAGGCCCGCCCCGGCAGTGCCCTGGTAGGCCGTAGCGCGGTACCCGGTAGATGTTGCATACTGCTCTACAATATGGGTCTGGGCGCTGGCGGCTGCCGCTGCTTCGACCAGTACCACCACACAGCCGCCGAAGCCCCCGCCCGTAATCCTGGCCCCCAGTACTCCGGTGGTACGTTGCGCGATATCAACCAGCACATCGACCATCACCGCACTCGATTCGTAATCATCGCGCAGGCTGGCATGCGACTCGTTCATCAATGCGCCGAAGTGCTTGCTATCGCCCGTTTGTAGTGCGGCATAGCTGGCAAACGTGCGGGCATTCTCGCTGACAACGTGGCGCACCCGGCGCTGCTCTACCGCACTGAGGCGGCCCTGTTCGGTGGCCAGCAGTTCCGGTGAGACATCACGTAAGGCCTGTAACGTGGGATCAACCTGCTGCAACTTCTGAAGTGCGGCGGCACACTCGCTGCGGCGCTGGTTGTAGCCACTACTCGCCAGGGTGCGCGGTACAGCACTATCAATTACTACAATGCGGGCATTCTCCGGCAGCGGTGCGATCTGTATTTCGAGCGTGCGACAATCCAGCAACAGCGCGTGACCCGCTTCGCCAAAGCCCACCGCAAGCTGATCGAGTAGCCCGCTCCGCACGCCGATGATCTCGTGCTCCACCCGCTGACACAGCCGCGCCATAGTGCGACGATCCATCGTCTGCCTGGCCAGCGTAAGCAGTGCTAAGCTGACCCCCATTTCGAGCGATGCCGACGAGGACAGGCCCGACCGTAGCGGCAGCGTGCTGTCAATCAGCAGGTTAGCTCCTGGAATGCGGTAGCCCTCCGCCTGGAGCAGTGCCGCCACGCCCCGCACATAGCGCACCCACATAGGCGCTGCGGTCGGCTGGAGTGCCGTTAGCGGGACGTTGTCCTGTTCATTCATCCGCAGCGCCCACGTATGCAGCACATCGTCGGCACGGGCGCGGGCCGCAATCAGCGTGCCCATCTCCAGAGTCATCGGCAGCGCCCAACCATCGTTATAATCGGTGTGGTCGCCAATCAGGTTGACCCGCCCCGGCGACCACACCAGCACCTCAGGTGCCGCGTTTGTCCATGCGTGAAAGGTCATTTGCAAGTGGTAGGTATCCATAGGTGTTCCTTCAATTAGCGCATCACGTCGCGCAGGCGTTCGGCGGCCTGCTCTGCGGTAATGTCGCGCTGCGGTTGGGCTAGCAGTTCGTAGCCCACCATAAACTTGCGTACCGTTGCCGAGCGCAATAGCGGCGGATAAAAATGGGCGTGCAGGTGCCATTCCGGGTAGGCGGCTCCGTCGGTAGGCGGCTGATGAAAGCCCATGCTATACGGGAATGATACCTGAAACAGCCGATTGTAGCCGCTTGTCAATTGCTTGAGGATCGCCGCCAGTGCGGTTCGTTCGTCGTCGGTGAGTTCTGCCAAGCTTGTGCAGTGCCGACGTGGAAGCAGCAAGGCCTCGAAGGGCCAGACTGCCCAGAACGGCACCAGCACTACAAACTGCTCATTCTGGCCCACAACGCGCTCGCCGCGTTCCAGTTCGAGTTCGAGGTAATCGATCAGCAGGGGGCGACCGTGCTGCTGATAGTAGGTGCGTTGCTGCGTAAGCTCTTTTACCAGTTCGTTGGGGAGACACTCATTCGCCCAGATTTGCCCGTGCGGATGGGGATTACTGGAACCCATCATGGCCCCCCGGTTCTCAAAAATCTGGACGGACTGTACCCATGGCAGCGCACCGAGTTCTTCAAACTGCGCCACCCACAGATCAACCACGGCACGAATGGCGGGCACATCCATATCAGCCAGCGTCAGGTCGTGGCGCGGCGAGAAGCACACTACCCGACACATGCCGCGTTCACTGGTTGCCTCCAGTAAGCTGCCGCGCTCGGTGTGCTGTGGCGATGTATCGGGGCGCAGCGCCGGAAAATCGTTCTCAAAAACAAAGGTGGATGTATAGGACGGGTTCTGCTTGCCACCCGCCCGCGCATTGCCCGGACAGAGGTAGCAGGTGGGATCATAGGCGGGCAGGTGATCGGCGGGCGGCGTTTCGGTCTGCCCCTGCCAGGGGCGCTGGGTGCGTTGTGGTGAAACAAGTACCCACTCGCCAGTGAGCAGGTTGCGCCGACGGTGGGGCAGATGGGTAAAAGATTCGATGCTCATAACATAGCTCCAGAATGTACGATGCACAGATAGGGCGACGGACAAGCGAACGACGTGATCAGCGTGGCAGGATGGCAAACCGGTGTGAGCGCCCCTTCATGATAGCAGCGTGACCCGCACCAGTGGTTTGTTTGTCATACCATATGTTCCTCTGCCCTGATAAGACACACGGATGATAGACAATTCTATTGTATGGCAGTATTAGATTTTGCAACGAACCCGCTCCACACGTCTATTGAAAAGCTCATCGCCTCCTCTTCAAAAATGATTGACTTGCAGGGTGACCTCTCCTATGATAGATGCATCGCTTGACATCTCTCTGCACACATAGTGATGACATTGTTGTGTATCCGTTACGGATTTGTACTGCCTATTGGTACGTTGCACCGTACACTATCAGGAGGTTTCCCATGCCTGTGTCGCAAACGTCGGTGGTTCGGTTCGTACGCTGGTTCCTGGTGGTGCTTTTGCTGGTGGGCGCAGGCACGTTTCTCCCCGCCGCCCAGAGTCAGGAGGCCCTCACGGGACGGTTTACTTATCAAGGGCAGTTATTCGATGATGGCCTGCCGGTCAGCGCTACGTGTGATTTTCGGGCCAACCTGTTTACAGCCGCAACCGGCGGCACCCAGATTGGCAGCACCCAGACCATCAATGCTATCGCTGTGGTTGATGGCTACTTCACCCTGCCGCTCAGCTTTGGCACCGCCGCTTTCCAGGGCGATCAGCGCTTTCTCGAGTTGGGGGTACGCTGCGGTGGCGAGGCGAACTTTACCCTGTTTGCCGAGCGGGTCGCGCTGACCGCCACGCCCTACAGTGTCTATGCGTTGCAGGCACCGTGGGCCGGCTTGAGCGGCATTCCCGCCGACCTTGCCGACGGCGACGACGACACGACCTACAGCGCTGGCAGCGGGTTGGCATTGGACGGCACGACGTTCGGCCTTGATACCAGTTTCACGGATGGGCGGTACTGGCTGCTGGGCGGCAACACTGCCGCACTCACCCCAACCCTCGGCACCACAGATGGCCTCTCGCTGACGCTGATTGTCGCCGGAACACCAGCCTTGCGACTCCTCCCTGGCGTGCTGGCAAGCAATGTGCCCACGCTGATAGGCGGCGCAGCCGAAAATCGTGTCTACACCGACACCATCGGCGCGGTGATTGCGGGCGGTGGCCCCTACGAAGCGCCGTTTATTCTGGCCGGCGGCAACGTGGTGTACGACGATATGGGCGTAATCGGCGGGGGCAGCGGCAACCTAGCGGGCAGCGACGATGCCGACCAGACCACAGCCCGATTTGCGACCGTGGGCGGCGGGCAGCAGAATGGTTGCGGGCGATGATTGGGCCACCGTCGGCGGCGGGCAGAACAACGTTGCCAGCGGGCGGGTCGCTACGATCAGCGGTGGCGACAATAACACGGCAACAGGTGCCCGTGCGACTATCGCTGGCGGCGAGGACAACACGGCCAGTGCAGAGCGTGCACCGTCAGCGGCGGCTCAACGAATACCGCCAACGGTGAAGCGGCGACGGTGGGTGGTGGCCTGGGCAATACTGCCAGCAGTATTTACGGCACGATTGGCGGTGGCAACAGCAACACTGCCACCGCATCGCAGGCAACCGTAGCGGGGGGTGGGAGCAATACGGCGAGTGGCGACTTTGCCAGCGTTGGCGGCGGGCAGAGTAATACGGCGAGTGGCGGGAGTACCACCGTGGGTGGGGGGTTTGCCAACGAAGCTATCGGCGAGGTGAGCACGATTGGTGGCGGGGGGCTACAACGACGTTCTGGGGCGACTACGGCACAATTGGCGGCGGCGGCCCGACGGATCCGGGCGATCCCTCTACTGGTAATATGGTGTACGACAATTACAGCACCATCGGCGGCGGCGGTAACAATCGGGTTGGCAGCAACGATGCTGATGCAACCACGAACCCGTTTGCGACCATCGGCGGCGGGCAAAGTAATATCGCCAGCAATAGCAACGCGACAGTGGGTGGCGGCGCAAGTAACACCGTCAGCGAAGAAACCGCGACGGTGGGCGGTGGTTTGCTCAACAGCGCCAGCGGTGACAGCGCGACAGTGGGTGGCGGCGAAAGCAATGAAGCCAGTGCTCCACGTACCACCATAGGCGGTGGACTCGGCAACATTGCATCTGGCACCTATGGCACCATTGGTGGCGGCCAGACCAACGAAGCCACCAACGATTGGGGCACTGTGAGCGGCGGCTTTGATAATACGGCCACCGGAACCTATACCGCTATCGGCGGTGGCGCTGCAAACGAGGCAACCGCCTCCTTCGGCACGATTAGCGGCGGTCAATTTAACGACGCGATGGAAAATTACAGCAGCGTCGGCGGTGGCTTTACCAACAGCGCCGAGAATACCTACGCCACCGTGGGCGGCGGACAGAGTAATACCGCCAGCGGTACCAACGCAACGGTAAGCGGCGGTAGTTTCAACACCGCCAGCAGCGCCAGCGCGACAGTGGGCGGCGGCGTGGAGAATACCGCCAGCGGCACAGGTGCCACGGTGGGCGGCGGCGGCGGCAACACCGCCGGGAATGCCTACGCCACCGTGGGCGGCGGTTTGCTCAACACCGCCAGCGGCACCTATGCCACCGTTCCGGGCGGGCAGAGTAACATAGCCAGCAGTAACTACAGCTTTGCAGCGGGGCGGCGGGCGGTCGCCGACGATACCGGGGGCGTTTGTGTGGGCCGATAGCACCGATGCCAGCTTTTTCTCGGTGGTACCGAATCAGTTCCGGGTACGGGCAACGGGTGGGGTGCAGTTTGTCACCAACTCGGCAAACACAACCGGTGTGACGCTAGTAGCAGGGAGCGGTACATGGGCTTCGATCAGCGACCGCAACGCCAAGACCGCCTTTGCGCCCGTCGATAGTCGGGCCGTGCTGGAACAGGTCACGCAGTTGCCCATCACCACCTGGCAGTATCGCAGCGAAGCAGGGCAGGTGCGGCATATGGGCCGATGGCGCAGGACTTCGCTGCCGCGTTTGGCCTCGGCGCGGATGATATTAGCATCACCACGGTGGATGCGGACGGGGTGGCGCTGGCGGCGATCCAGGGTTTGCACACGCTGGTGCAGGAGCAGGACGCGCAGATCAACGCCTTGCAGCACGACAACGCCACCTTGCAGCAGGACAATGCCACACTGCTGACCCGCCTCGAAGCGCTGGAGCAGCGCGTTGCTACGCAGGACACGCCGAGCAGCGCAGCGTACCGCTGGCGGCCCTGGTCGGTGGCGTGCTTGGCGCAGTCGTGCTGGTGCTTGTGCGGCGCACCCGCTGAAAGGAAGCGCTGATGCAACAACAACGGCTGCTGCTGCTGCTCGCGATTGCCGGGACGTTGCTGGTGGCCCTGCCTGTGCTGGCACAGCAGGCTAACTATGCCATCTGCCGCTTCACCATCGGATAGTGGCAGCGGCACACTGGGCGACCGCAACGCGGGCTATGGGGCGGGCAACCCGCGATGCCTGGCTGCTCGATGGGGGGCGCTACACGATTCAGGGTGGGTTCTGGGGCCGCAGCAGGTGCTCACAGAAACACCGTCCCCGACCGCTACAAACACGGCCACGCTCGACCCGTCGGTAACAGCGAGTGCGGCGCGGACACGCGCTAGGGCGGGCGGCGGCGTGGTATCAATCGGTTGCAGCGATTGGGCGGGGGCACGATAGTGCATCGGGTGCATATCCTGAAGCACGGCATAGCCACCGTCGGATGTTTGGATGAGCGCTTGAAACGTTGTATGTGGCACAACTGCAAGCCAGGGCAGCCAGCGTGACGATGAACACGCTGTTCCTGCTGCTCGGAGCCTGGCGACGTTCCGGGTAACGAATTCGATCTGACACGATCTGCGCTTGTCGTTGCTGGTGCTGTACCGGGTTGGTAACGTTGTTTTTATGCTGCTGCTGAAATACGCCACGTGGGGGATGTTCGGGCGTGCTGCCGCCGTTATACTACGTGTGTCAGGATAGCTCTGCACCCTGGCAGGCGTGTCACTGGCAATTTCATAAACTACTATCGTATGTCTAATCCAACGTCGCTTTCCTGTCGGCATCGACGCGGAATATCAACGGCGGCTCCCTGCTCGTCCCAGGTAGGGAGCTATTCCATTTGTTAGAAACCATGATGCACGCTCTCGATTCTTCTCAGTGCCAGATCGAACAACTGGAACGCGAACTTGATGAGATGACTGCCGCACTCTCGCAGGCGTGGGATCAACTCGTGCCTTTCTTGCAAGAAGTGCCTTCGCAGGCCGAAACAACCCAAGATATTGCCCCAATCCTCCATGCGCTCAGCGTGGCAGCCGAAACAGAAATCGCAGGCATATACCTGTTTCAATCGGAAGAGTGGTTGTCGGTGCCGCACCTCCTCCCGGTCAACAGCGGCTTCATCGAGCAACTTCGTGGCGTTACCCATGAGCAAACACTGAGTTGCACCATCCTATCGGGAGAAGTGATCCACTGGGCCTTCACGCCCGTGCGCTCGGAGCAAGTCATTATTGGAGTGCTTGGTATTGGCACCTACGACCAGCAGCACACCTTCACCGCTGTGCATCTCCGCATCATTGCACGGATGGCCGAACGGGTTGGCAGCCAGATTGCCGCCGCACAACTTGCACGCAGCCGCGAACGGGAAGCAGTGGTAGCCCGTGAGTTTCAGATTGCCGGCGAAATACAGCAAGCAGTTCAGCCCCAGGACGTGCCAACAGCAAGCCAGATCCAGATTGCCTCCTACTGGCACCCGGCTCGACAGGTGGGCGGCGATGCGTGGGGATGGGTGCAGCGTGCAAATGGACGCCTTGCATGGTTTGTACTGGATGTCGCTGGCAAAGGGCTTCCGGCAGCACTCGCCGCCGCCTCGCTGCATACCGCCATCCGGCTAGCGCTGCGTATGCACCTTGCCCCAACCGATGTGCTCCGTGTTATCAATGAGGAGTTCTACGACCCCTACACCCGCACCGATCTGCTGGCAACGGTTGTGATTGCCTGCTTCGACCCGCATACGAACACCCTGGCGCTTGCCAATGCGGGGCACCCACCGGTGCTGGTGCGACAGGGGCACGAGTGGGTGCACCTGCCCGCAACTGCCCCACCTGTGGGCGTGTTGCCCACATTGGACGCCGAACTCCAGACGCTCACACTGCAACCGGGTGACCTGATTGTTTGTTATAGTGATGGCTTCTCTGAAATACAGACCCCCGCCGGCCTGTGGGGGCAGAGCGGATTGTTAGATGCCATTCCCAATGATGTACCGGATGTGAACGCACTGACGCGGCACATCGTGGCAGCGGCCCAAGGGGTCGGAATAGTGGAGGATGACCAGACGTTGGTAACGGCTCTCTATACCGGGAATGATTGACATGCATATTTACAGGACTATTCCGGCAACGCTCGAAGCGATTTCGCACATGTCGCAGGACATCGAAGCAGACCTGCAGTATCTTCCCGCAGACAAACGCGGAAAAGTAGTGCTGGCATTGCACGAGTTGCTGGTTAATATCGCGGTGCATGCCTATGGCGGCGCTGGCGGTGCGATTGATATTGTACTGACGCATACCGCCGCTACGCTCGGTATCGTTGTTACGGATGCCGCCGCTACCACCTTCACGATGCCCACCGTAATTCAGGCGCTCAATCCCCAAGACCTACCCGAACACGGTATGGGGTTGTATATTATGCATCAAACATTTGATACCGTCAGGTATGAACGGCTTGCACAGGGCAATCGCTGGCACCTGACCACGGCAGTATCGGCAGGAGGCGAAGGTGAACTTGCAGGTTCTGGTTGTTGATGACGAAAGCGTGACCCGGCGCGTTGTCACGCATACGCTGCGTGCGCTGGCAGAAGTAGAAGTGCTTACGGCAGAAGATGGCAGCATCGCCCTGGATCTCGCGCAATCTGCCACGATTGCACTGGCGATTATTGACATCAATCTGCCCGATATGGACGGCTTCGAGCTAATGCGCCGCCTCAAAGCCATGCCCCATCTCCAGCACGTGCCCATGATTGCATTCACCGCACGCAACCACCCCGACGACCAGCATATGGCGCTGGAAGTTGGGGCGGCAGGCTTTCTCTATAAACCGTTCAGCACGCAGGAAATGCGCGAACTGGTCAGGCTTCACCTGGGCTTGCAGTAGGGGTGCGGCGGTGCCCAAGCCAGCGCTGCACCACTTCGCGGAGATGTTTGATTGAGAAGGGCTTGCTAATAATCTCATCAATACCGGTTGCCAGATATTGCCCCTGCTGCTCGCGCATCACGCTGGCTGTCAGGGCCACAATCGGCACATTGCGCCACTCGCTGGTAGACTGGCGAATGCGGGTAGTGGCCTCCATCCCATCCATCACGGGCATCTGAATATCCATCAAAATCAAGTCGTACTCGGTTTGCTCACACCGTTCGAGCGCTTGCTGCCCATTCTCGGCAGTATCGATCTGGATATGCAACCCGGCAAGCGCTCGTTGCACCAGGTTGCTATTCACGGTCGAGTCATCAACCAGCAAAATCCGCCCGCGTGCAGCAGGGATAGGCAGCGCGGGCGCGTCAACTGCTTCCCAGATTGCGGTCCGGGTTGTCTGGGCAGCCTGGATCAGCACATTATACAGCGTCGATTGGTCGATGGGCCATGTCAGATGCAGCACTGCGCTATCATCCACACCGATGGTATCATCAGTAATATAGACAACCCGCTGCGCCAATCGGCTTGTCAGTTCGTGTATGGCGATGTCTTGCTGGCTTGCCGCATGGTAACGTTGAAAGAGCAGGTCAAAGGGCTGCTCGCGCTGTGCTGCCAGCGTTGTCAGGTCGTTGACTTCACTGGCCTGCGTAACACGGCACGACCAGTTCTCCAGTTGCTGGCTCAGCACATACCGGGCAGTACGGTTCCGGTCGAAGAGGAGGACATCGAGGTCGGCAAACCCGGTCTTACACGATTGGTCAACGCCAGTTGTCTGGGCGACGGGCAGCCGCAGCAAGAAGCTAAAGATGCTCCCCTTGCCCAGCGTACTCTCAACTTCGAGGGTACCACCCATCAACTCAACCAGTTGCTTGCTGATGGACAGACCCAGACCACTGCCGCCATACTTGCGGGTGGTGCTGCTATCGGCCTGGACAAAGCTCTCGAAGATGCGTTCCATGTGCTCTGGAGCAATGCCAATGCCCGTATCGTGCACAGTAAAGCGAATATAGGCATTTTCGTGCAGCGTGCGTGCAACATCAACCAGGATACGAACCTGACCTGCCTGGGTAAACTTGACCGCATTGCCCGCCAGATTCATCAGTACTTGTCGAATGCGGGTTGCGTCGCCATAGACACGGTAGGGGGTGCCTGGGTCGATAGCAACTTCGATGCTGGTCGCTCTGGCTTTGGGCTGCGGTGCCAGGGTCATCTTCACTTCGGTTGCAATCGCCTTCAGATCGATGGGGTCAACATTCAGCACAATCTGGCCTGCTTCGAGCTTCGAGAAATCCAGAATATCATTGATGATGGATAGCAGGCGGGATGAACTGTTAAAGGCCTCGTTTGCAAACTCCTGCTGCAATGCATCAAGGCGTGTTTCCAGCATCAGTTCAAGCATTGCCATAATACCCGTCAACGGGGTGCGGATTTCGTGGCTCATGTTGGCGACAAACTGCGCACGAAGCTGTGCCGTGCGCACGGCCTCGTCGCGGGCCTGCACAAGCATGGTGCGGGCCTGTTCGCGTTCGAGGGCGCGGGCGTAGCTCTCGGCTATGATCCGCACCATCGTGATCTCTTCGGGTAGCCATGTGCGGGCGCTGCGGGTTTCATCATACCCGATCATTCCCTCCAGCCGATCTTCGAGATAGAGCGGCACCCAGAGAATACTCTGAATGTCCTGTGGTTCGAGCACGCCACGCAGGTCGTCGGGGAGTTCGCTGATGTGGCGCGGGGCGATCAGGTCGTGCTGGGTCATCATTGGGAAGAGCGACGGGAACAACTCATCGAAAGGAAGGCCCTGCAAGTTTTCTCTTTCTGGCGCAACACCGGGCGCACACCATTCGTGCGTGTTGTCGAGCATGCGCTCGTTGGGGCGAAAGCGGAACACATACACCCGCGACACATCGAGCAGTTGCCCGGTCAGGGCTAGCGCCCGGTTGACGGCATCATCAATGTTTTCGAGTTGCAAAAACAGGCGGATGATTTCGCGGTTGACTGCTTCAATATGCAGCAGGCGTTCCCAGCGGCGCTGCGCCTGCGCCGTCGCTGTGATATCGTGGTAGTGCCAAAGATGCCCGATATAGGTATCGGTATGGTACACCGGCACATAGTCCCGCGTGAATACACGTCCATCGGCAAGGTGCAGGGTGTCACCTGTCACGGGTTGCCGCGCCTGCAAAATGTCATCAATTCGCGTCACAAAGCCTGACGGATCAACAAACAGAGCCTTGCTCGCCTCAGCACTCCCGGAGCAGTCCGTACCGATCAGGTAGTCAGTCGGCACATCAATATCAAACATATCACAGAACGCCTGATTGATCAGGACAATATGGCGGGTCTGGTCTTCGACCAGTACCCCCCCTTTGAGATTGGCGATCAAGTGTTTCAGACGCAGGTTCTCGCGCTGGAGTTCTTGAATGGCGCGTGTATCCATACAATGATCCTCACAAAGGTCGAAATGCTGGTTATCTGGTAGCGCCGAGTAGCGCACGGATGACTTAACGGGTGATAGCCTGGAATGCGGTCTGTTCATCAACAAAGATGGTAAACGCCTTGTCGAGGCGCGTCAGTTCGAGGATGATGCGTACCGCCTGCTGTGCCTCGCAGAGATACAGTTCTCCTCCATTCTGGCGGCAGCGTTTCAGCCCCTTGACAAGGGTTGCCAATCCTGACGAGTCAATGAAATTAACCCCTTTGAGATTGACCAGAATGGTCTGGATCTCAGGGTGGTCGTCAAACCACCTGACTACGAATGGCACCTGATGGGCATCAAACCTGCCGCTCAGCTCGATCACATCAATGCCTTCCACGGTACGATGGGTCATCTGCAACATAAAGCCTCCTCTCAAACGGTAATGCACCGTATCAGCCCATCATCTGCTCTATGTAGCATACTATATTGGGCAGCACCAGTCATCAACCATCCGGCATATTCTGGCATATGCTGTTTAACTACTACCTGCGGTATCTCATCTCCATCTGCGGAGATGTTCGGAAGGGCTTTGTTGCTGGTAGCAGGATGCGCAGTGCAGTATACTGCACAGATAGAGACAGTTGCAGAGAGGCGTGCTTCAATTCATACGGCTTATCAGGAGGAACCTGTATGTTCCCGGACTCTGAATCACCACCCCGCCGCCGCATTGTTCAGAAGCCCCGACTGGTTGCGGTGCGTCTTGTCGTCTTTCTGGGCTTGCTGGCGCTGACAGTGCGCGGGATCTTTGCCCGTCGGGTCTATCTGCGGTCTAGCAGTGCCGTCTTGCTGCTGTTCTGGGTGGCGCTCACTACCTTCGCTGTGTGGGTGATGCGACAGGTGACGCGCTTGCCACATCCCCACCCGCCCCACGAACCAGACAACGGCACCGCGCCGATTGTCACGCAGCGTTTTGATCAGGCTGCGGCCAACCCTGCCGCGCAGCAGTTGCGTCTCTACCCCTTGCAGACTGGCTGGACGCGGGTATCGTTCGGGCAGTTTTTGGTGGACATGAGGGCTGGATCGGGTTGCGGGCAGTATGGAAAATGGGCGCGGATGAGGCGACCATGTTCTGGGCACCTGTTCATGCCTACCTGCTCGAACATCCCACACTGGGGCCGATATTGATTGATACTGGCATCAGTCGCCGCCAGACCCAACCCGACTACTACTCGGCCCGCAAGGGGGGCCTGACCGGGCTAATCTGGCAATCTATCGACAACTGGCTACCTGCCGAGCAAGAACTGGTCGCACAACTCGCCCATCACGGCTACCGCCCGGAAGATATCCAGCACGTGATTCTGACCCATTTGCACGAGGATCATGTGGGCGAACTCTACCGCTTTGCAGGGGCGACGGTGCATCTGGCGGCGGCAGAATGGGCCGACCGTGCCCGCATGGGATATTCACCGGGTTATGCGGCTATCACGCGTTGGCACCACTTCACCTATGATGGTGGGCGCTTTTACAGCTTCGCTGCCTGTGCCGATCTGTTCGGTGATGGCCTGGTGATCGCACTGCCAACACCCGGCCACTCCTATGGGCATATGTCGTTGCTCATCCAGATGGGAACGTATCAGGTATGTCTGGCGGGCGATGCGTTGTACACATTGCGCCATCTGGACGCCGATTCGCTGGCGGCATTTAACTATTTTGGGGCGGTCGGGTTTGCAACTCAGCAAGACAGTGTGCGACGATTGGCAACACTTCAGGTGGCTCTGCCCGACCTTGTGCTGATTCCGACCCACGATCCGTTTGCGTACACCTTTACACTGATACAGCCCTTCCTGGCGGATGGGCAACTGTCCCCTGCGGAACGGGCAGCCTTGCAGGAATATCAGCAGCGCCTGTTTGATAGCAGGGGAGTGCTGAAGACGGAAGCTTACCCCCGCTTTGAACAGGTTCGGCAGGACTACGGGCGGGTGCATGCGCCGCTCCCGTAAGGAGCGATGCGCCTTCACTATGGCAAATGGATGGACATCTGCGCTCTACATGCGTATAATATTCGATATATCACACAGGATGAATTGAGCAATGGTAGGTAGTAAACTGGCGGTTTGCTCAAATCCCCCAATATGTCGTATCATACGAGCGTCTGTATATCGTTTTGTTTTGTAACAAGAACCGAGACGCACGATGCTTACACGGCACACCCATCAGGCGCTTTATGCAGCGTTCGACCGCTTCCCATCCGCGAAAGGTGCCGCAGTACACATTGCGCGAATGGCGCATACCCTCTTTAATATGGTCGGTGGTGGGTTGCTCTATGTGCTTGGCGATGAGACCCTGCCCGCCTATCAGGAAGAACCCGGCCCGATTGAGATTGTCCGTTCCAGCAGCACTGCCCCCAACCTCTTGCAGCGCACGGTTGCTTATGGGCGTTACCTCGCCGCCTTACGTGATCAACAGGCCGCCACGCTGCGCCTGTGCCACTTCCGCGACCCATGGAGCGGTATCCCCCTGCTGGCCGACCCGGAGCGCTCATACCAGACTATCTACGAAGTAAACGGCCTGCCCTCGCTAGAACTGCCTGCCACCTATCCCGCCTAGGGCCGCGCACCCTCGCCAAAATTCAGCGCCTTGAGACACACTGCCTGACCCACGCCGATGCAATTGTGACACCCTCAACGACCACCCGTGATAGACTGGTGCAAATGGGTGTAGCCCCGGAGAACATCACAGTGATACCCAATGGTGCCGATATTCTGCCCACGCCGCCGCGCCCGATCCACGCGCCGCCCCGCTACCTGATCTACTTTGGCGCGTTGCAACCATGGCAGGGCGTGGATGTCTTGCTGCGGGCGTTTGCGCTGCTGGCCGACTATACCGACCTGTGGCTGGTCATGTGTATTTCAAACCCGCCACGGTCGGCCCGCGACTATCGGAAGCTCGCCGATAAGCTTGGCATCTCCGACCGCATGCTGTGGCTGTTTGAGCTACCCCAGGACGAGCTTGCTCCCTGGCGGGCGCATGCACTGCTCTCGGTGGCCCCGCTAACCGAGTCGGTCCGCAATGTGGAGCAAGGTTGCTGCCCGCTGAAAATCCTCGAATCGATGGCGGCGGGGGTGCCCGTGATTGCCAGCGACCTGCCCGCCGTGCGCGAACTGGTGCGCGATGGGGTGGATGGCTTGCTGGTGCGGCCCGACCGTCCGGCAGCACTGGCGCGGGCGGTGCGCGTGCTGCTCGATTATCCGCACCACATCCCCGAAATGGGCGCACAGGCCCGTGAACGAATTGCCAGCCAGTTTACATGGCAGCACAGCACGGCGAAACTTGCTGCACTCTATCAACGTATGTTAGAGTCGGGTACCACACATATCGGTGCCCGACCAGACCCGCCCGCAGACGACAGTACACACTGAGAAGCGACACAAGGGGCAATGTCGTATGGCTACAGCAAAACAAATACCTGCTATCTATCACAAGCCGCCGCCCGGTATTCCGATTGACCCTATTGTGAACACACGGCGTATCGCGGGCACCCACCTGCCCGAAACGTGGCTGCATCTCTTTCATTATCTGGAGTATCGTGATCAACGGCTCAACTGGATTGGTTGTCTAGGCTTCGTGGGATTTTTTCTAGGTTTCGTGGGGATTTTTTTAACAGGATCTGTGACTGCCTTCGTCTTTTTTGCGTTTCTGATGATTGTTATTTCTTTGCTTACGATCACTCTTGCCAATCTTGCTAAAAGGCCCGAGATGGCTTCCCGTCTGACCAAGTCGGTGCTGCCAATTGTGCGGATACTACGCGCCGATATGCGCCCCGGCGTGCCAATTACGCTGTGGATCGACCTGAACGGTGCCGAGATGCCGAAGAAGCAGGTCAATCGTGTTGACCACGGCGACGCCAAAAATACGATTGATACATTCTATATACATCGCTGGCTGGTTGGCAAGGCCAGACTCGCCGACCGCTCGCAAGTGCAGTGGCAGATTACCGACTATCTCCGCAATCGGTCAACTACCTTCCGCCGCACGGGAGGACGGGTGAAGACTAAAGTTAAGCCAAAAACCAAGATGGTGATCAATCTGTGGCTGAATGTGCCGATGCGCTTGTATCCCAACGTCACCGCCACGCCAACACAGACATCGGATAACAAACTACATTTGAAAGAGAAGCCCCGCTATATCAGTATTCGGCTCAAGCAGAAATATCGCTACGCGCAGCCAGGGATCAGCGTGCATCTCTTCCGGCAGACGATAGGGCAAGCATATCGCCAGATTACACCCCCCCAGCAGTCTGTGTCGTACACGGGTGCAACCCGTGTTTTGTAGATGTATATGCTTCAGCGCCGGGTGGTGTTAGCCGTTGTACACGTCAAGCAGGGTACGGTTCTGGCTGAGCATTTCGTCGCAGCGGCGACAGATCGGCAGCGCAGGCGGGTGCATCATCGCCCGCATCGCGTTGTAGACGGGGCCGTTCCAGATCTCGGTAAAGCTCTGCTGCTTGATATCGCCCAGTGGTTCGATCTCCTCGCGGGTCAGGCAGCACAGATAGACCAGTCCGTTGTAATCGATCAGGCTATGCACCCAGGGGGCAAAGCAGGGGTGTTCATCATACCAACCATCTGCATACAATCCATAGGCCGCGTTGGTGGTGGCCCGCTCCAACGTTTCGCCAAAAGGGTACGCTTCGCGGGGCGTGCGGAACAGGCCCAGCGCCAACGCACGCTCGGCAAGGCGCGGCGCGACTTCGGTCTGGTAGATATGCAAATGATGCGGTTGCAGCTTCAGATCGCGCCCGTGCCAATCGTTGACGGGCAGCAGGGTAAGTTGCTGCGCACCCAGTTCGTGCAGCAAGTCGGGCAGATCAGCGAGGGTGTGGTAATTCAGGCGGCTCACCACGGTATTAACGCGCACCTGCAACTTGCCACGCTCGGCGGCCGTCGCAGCATCCGAATGGCGCGGGTGGTGCGCTTCCACGAACCGGGCGACTCCCCCGCACCCGATCA
>JAAUSQ010000086.1 GCA_012033195.1 Chloroflexaceae bacterium | reverse complement strand
CTACGAGCCCGTGTCGGAGGGCCGAACGCTGCCGGTGGTGACGCCCACATCGGACGCCGAGCTGCCCCTTCTCGAGGACGCTTGGGCCTGGGCGCACATCGAAGTAGGAGGTCGCACGACCATATCGGCCGAGATCTCCGAGACGCGATCGAGAACCGACCTCACACGCTTTCTTCGCGACTGCTATGCCCGCGATGGCTCGAGGCAAAGACGGTCTACAGAGCCTTCCTCGTCCCCGTGTTCGAGCGCGGGCGTCTCGCCGGGCTCGGTGAGGCCCCGAGCGGTCAGTGGAATGCGCTCTCTTGGCCGCGCGGGTCGCCTCCGGGTCCAGGGCTCAAGCTCCCGGTCTACTACGAGTGGCGGTTCGGGACGGGGATCGAAGGCGACTTCGAGTCCCTCGTCCGGAAGATCGAGCCCCGCACGCTGCCGCCCACGTTCGGCACCCGGACGCTCGACGTATCGGCTCCCGGGACGGGGCTTCCACCCGCGTCGAACTACCCGCTCGCGCTGCGAGCTGCTCTGACAGGTGTGGGCTCGTCGCCGACCGCCTGGGAGACGGCGGAGAAGGCGACGTTCCAGTCGGGGCTCACCGCGTTGCTCAACATGAGCAAGCGCCTGAAGGAGGCTGACGCGACGGCCGACGACGTCGTTACGCCGCCGCTCTATGGGCAATGGCACGCCGCAGAGGACGAGGTGGGCACGGGACCGACATGGTTCGATGACGTCAACCTGGATCCCCGGCACCGGATTGCGGCGGGCGCGGGCACACAGGTTGTGCAGAAGGAGCAACGGCAGCTCCTCGCAAGTGCATGGGATCAGGCCGGCAAAACGGCCGAGGTCAACGACATGCTCCGCCGCGCCCAGATGGCGCGGTGGGCATGCATCACCGCGCGGGGCCGTCCGGAGGTGCCCGAGGTATAGACCATGTAGGCAAGCCGATCTACTTCGGTATCCGCCCCGAAGATATTCACGATGCCAATTATGTACCGCGTGGCGTGAGCGAAGATGCTCGCGTTGATGTTGAGATTGACGTGACCGAGCCACTCGGCAGCGAAGTGTATGCCTATGTACATAAAGGTGGCAAGGAGTTTATCGGGCGCTTCGACCCGCGCACCAATGCCCGTACCGGCGACACCCTGCCAATCGTGCTCGATATGGACAAGATGCATATCTTCGACCGCGACACTGAGCAGGCTCTGCGCTAATCATCCGGTTCTTACCAGAGCGCAGAGCGATGTCGCACCGGGCACGCTCTGCGCTTTTTTTGTGTGTTCGATATATCATGTGGCATATTGGACTATCGGTATCACAAGCAGAAGAGGAAGCCGAATTATGAGCAGTACACTGCACGAACGCCCCATCCGTCTGAGTGAGCGGCTAAGCCAGCTTACCGCCTCCGCAACGGTGGCCTTGAATGGGCGTATGGCCCAGATGCGTGCCGAGGGCATTGATGTTGTTTCGTTTGGGCAGGGTGAGCCGGATTTTCCCACGCCAACCGCAATTAAGGTAGCGGCCTTCGATGCGATTGAGCGCAACCGCACCCGCTATACCCCCGCTGGTGGTATCACCGAACTGCGGCAGGCCATCGCACGGCGTATCGCGCAGGATTGTGGTATCACCTATACTCCCGCCCAGATTGCGGTCACCAGCGGCGTCAAAGAGGGGTTGTTCCTGGCATTCCTGGCGGTTTGTGATCCAGGTGACGAAGTAATTGTGCCCGCGCCCTACTGGGTGAGCTACATTGAGCAGGCTCGCATGGCCGGGGCTGAGCCTGTCGTGATTGATACCGACGAAACAACAAACTTTAAGATTACCCCCGAACAACTTGCTGCCCACCTAACCCCACGCACCCGCGTGCTGATCCTCAGTTCGCCCGCCAACCCCACCGGCTCAGTCTATACCGAAAGTGAGTTGCAGGGCCTTGCCGATGTAATCCGCCGCCACGTGCAGGAACACGATCTGCTGGTGATGAGTGATGAGATTTACGACCGCATCTGTTATGTAGACTATGCCCGCTGGCTGCGGGTTGCGCCCGACTTGGCCGACTATACGCTACTCTGCAATGGCCTTTCCAAAACCTTTGCTATGACTGGCTGGCGCATCGGGTATATTGCAGGCCCAGAGCCGATCCTCAAGGCGCTACGGGCCATTCAGAGCCACTCGACCACCCACCCCAATTCCATCGCCCAGTATGCCGCTCTGGTCGCCTACAGCGACTCGCCGGAGCTTGCGCAGACGGTCAACGAGATGGTCAACGCATTTCAGGTACGGCGCGATCTGGTGCTGCAAAAGTTGGCCGAAATACCGGGCGTCTCGTGTGTGGTGCCCAATGGTGCATTTTATGTCTACCCCAATGTGAGCGGCCTGCTCAATCGGCGTTTTGCCAGCGGGGTTACCTGCACATCGAGCCTGGAACTGGCAAACTACCTGCTTGATCACGCTCATATTGGTGTGGTGCCAGGGGAGGCCTTCGGCAAGGCAGACTACTTGCGGCTCGCCTATGCCCAGAGCAACGCCAACCTTGAAGCCGGTATGCGCCGCTTTGCCGCTGCTGTTACCGAATGAGCACGGCACCCGAAGCACTTGTCGCCCGCCTCGCAGGACAGCATGTCCTCGTCGTGGGCGATGTCACCCTTGATGAATATCTGTTTGGGCGTGCTACCCGGCTCTCACGCGAAGCCCCGATTCCGGTGCTCGAATTGGAGCGCCGCGAGATCATTCTGGGGGGCGCGTCCAACCCGGCCCGCAATATCGTTGCGCTTGGCAGTGCGGCGGTACAGGTGGGCGTGGTGGGGTTGGATGCGGAAGGAGAACAACTACGCGAGGCGCTTGCACAGGCGGGCATTTCGGCGGCAGGGTTGGTTGGCGTGCCCGACCGGGTTACCACTGGTCAAGACACGAATACTGGCCCACGATGCCCCGCGCCTGCCGCAGCACGTGGCCCGCCTCGACCGGCTCAATCGCGACACGCACCACGCCGCCATCGAGCAGCAGATTGTGGCGGCGTTGCAGCGGCACATCCCCCATGTGCATGCGGTACTCTGCTCAGATTATCAGCTTGGTCTGCTCTCGCCTGCTATCATCGGCACCATCCGCGACCTGTGCCAGCAGCACGGCGTCTTGCTCACCGTGGATGCCCAGGGCCATGCCGATTATTACCGAGGGGTTGATCTGTTTCGTTGCAACGACCGCGAGGCCGCCGCTACCCTGGGAACCCCCCTGCAATGTGAGGATGATTTCCAGAGCGCACTAGCGGCGCTGCGCGAACGGCTTGCGGTTCGCACCATTATTGTGACACGCGGCCCGGATGGGTTATCAATCCAGGGACAGGATACACCATACAGACATATCGCAGCAGCACAACTGAGTGAGGTATACGATACAACTGGGGCAGGTGATACCTTTATTGCCGTAGTAACGCTTGCAATCGCGGCAGGTATCGAACCGCTACTGGCAGCGCACCTAGCCAACGCCGCCGCCGGGGTTGCCGTGCGTAAGTTTGGGAATGCCGTCGTTGCACCGCACGAACTGGTACAGGCTATGCGGCGGCGGCATTATTGATCGCTTCAAGCGCTTCCTGGTCGTCCTGATAAATATCGGCGTACTGTGCCAACCCGACCATCCGGAAAATCTTCTGAAAGTGCTGCGACAATCCGCTGAAGGCGAGCTTCTGGTTATGGCGGTTTACCTCGGTTACAATCCCGATCAAGATAGCAATGCCCGCACTGTTGATATAATCATTCTGGCGGAAGTTGAGCAAAATATGCTGTGCGCCAGCCTTGGTGACTTCTTGATAGGCATTGTTAATTTTCTCTTCAGCAAACGTCGTCACATCACCAATGAGATCAATAATAGCAACTTTTTCGTTTATACGTATACTGACTGTCAGTTCGTCTTCCAACATAATGCCACTCCTTCAGCAACTACACTCTCAACATGGTATGAGAGCAGGCGACGGTAACTCGCGCCGTGTGGTCGGCGGTGCCCGCTAATGTTCCGGCTCCAATGTTTCGACACGTTCACGCCAGATCAGACGAAAGCGATTGCCCCGAGTGCCATTGGTATCGGGGAGAAAGTGCGCTTCATCGGCCAACTGTGTCATCAACAGCAAGCCCATCCCACGTGCTGGTGCTTTTCCGGCGATCTTCTCTTCTATTGTAGCAGGTGCGCCCGCCACCTGATACTGCTGAATGCCCTGGTCGGCAATATCAATCTGGAGCATGTTCCCATCATAAACACCTACAATATCGATAGTCAGACCATGCACCTTTTTGTTGCCGTGCTCAATTGCGTTGATACAGGCTTCACTCACTGCAGTTTTCAGGTCGTCGATACGGTCGCGGTCGAAGCCGACGCAGCGGGCAAAGGTTGCAATTGCTTCGCGTGCTATGACCTCGTAGCCAAATTCACTTGGAAACGAGATTTCGATGATGTGCTGCCGTGTGGTTGTCATCGCTCCAGATGTATGACCATACGCACCTGATTACCGCCCCCAGGTGCCTTTGTAAATTCCACTTCATCCATCAGCTCGCGGATCAGCCAGATGCCCCAACCGCCTTTATCGTCTTTTTGCATCGCTTCCGAAATATTGGGCACCCGCGAAACATAGGCCTCGTCGATTGACTTGGACCCCTGATCGGTCACGCTCACAATCAACTCATCGTCGCGCACCGTCAGCAGCACGACAACCTTCATCGTTTCATTATGCTGGTTGCCGTGCTCAATCGCATTGGTCACTGCTTCGCTCACTGCGGTTTTCAGCGCAGCGATACGATCACCCTCAAACCCCATCCGTCGGGCCAGTGACGAGGCCGCGTCCATCGCAACGCGCTCGTAACCGAGACGGCTCGGCAATCGCAACTCTATGACTTTTTCCGAGGGCTTCGAACCGGCTGTTTCTTCATTAGACATGGCAATACACTCATCGGTGAATCAAAGTTGCGACTACGTGTTGACACCCTGTGATTGTCCGGTTTCCCTCGGCATTTCGTACCGCTGCGATGCAATGGATAAAGTGGGTGAATACACTCCTGTTCAGAGCATAACTCAGGACTCACTAGGCGTATATTAGCACACCTGCAGACTATCGTGCAAGGTACATGCTGCACTTTAACGCAATTACAACGGTATATTACCGTGCTTGCGGGCCGGCAGGCTCTGGCGCTTGGTGCGGGCCAGCTTCAGCGCCCGAATTAACATCAGCCGTGTCTCGCGTGGCTCTATCACCGCATCGATGTACCCCCGTTCGGCGGCGACATACGGGTTCGCAAAACGCTGCTGATAATCTTCGGTCAGTTCAGCCAACCGTCGCTCTGCATCTTCTGAATCGGTCAGATCTTTGCGAAAGATGATTCGCACAGCGGCATCCACACCCATCACCGCAATCTCGGCGGTAGGCCACGCAAAGTTAAAATCGGCCCGAATGTGCTTGCTCGACATCACATCGTACGCACCGCCATAGGCCTTGCGGGTGATAATCGTCAGTTTGGGCACAGTTGCTTCACAGTAGGCATACAACAATTTTGCACCGTGCCGAATGATGCCACCATACTCCTGCTGCGTACCGGGCAAAAATCCTGGCACATCTACAAACGTAACCAGCGGAATATTAAACGCATCGCAGAAGCGCACAAACCGTGCGGCTTTGTTCGAGCTATCAATATCGAGCGTGCCCGCCATCTGTATCGGCTGGTTTGCCACCACCCCCACGGCATGCCCATCGAGCCGCGCAAACCCAATCATAATATTCCGTGCCCAGTGCTCCTGCACCTCGAAGAAGAAGTTATCGTCAAACACCGTTTCGATAATCTGCTTCATATCGTAAGGCCGCCGCGCACTGTCGGGAATGATGGTCTGCAATGACTCATCGATGCGCTGCGGGTCGTCAGTTGGTGGCTCGTAGGGTGGATTATCCATGTTGTTTGATGGCACAAACGAAAGCAGTGTACGTAATTGCTCAAAACTTTCTTCTTCATTTTCGGCGGCAAAGTGGGCAACCCCACTGCGGCTATTGTGCACCATCGCACCGCCCAGTTCTTCGTAGCCCACTTCTTCGCCCGTTACCGTCTTGATCACATCGGGGCCAGTAATATACATCTGCCCGATGCCTTTGGTCATCAAGATAAAGTCGGTCATAGCAGGCGAATAGACCGCCCCGCCCGCACACGGCCCCACAATCAGCGAAAGCTGCGGCACAACCCCGCTGCTCATCACGTTGCGGTAGAAGATCTCGGCATACCCACCCAGCGCCACCACCCCTTCTTGAATACGCGCCCCGCCGCTGTCGTTGATGCCAATGCAGGGGACACCCATCCGCAGCGATAGATCCATCACCTTGCAAATCTTTTCGGCGAACACCTCACCCAGCGAGCCACCAAAGATGGTGAAGTCTTGGGCAAACACACAGACGGGCCGCCCGTCGATAGTGCCGTGCCCGGTAACCACACCATCACCAAGCGGCTTGCGGCGATCCATGCCAAAATTGCTGGTACGATGGACAGCAAAGGCATCCAGTTCTACAAACGAGTCGGGATCGAGCAGCGCCAGAACACGCTCACGGGCCGTCAGTTTGCCCCGGTCGTGCTGTTTCTGGATAGCGCTCAAGTCGCCTGATTCAATGCGTTCACGGCGGCGGCGGAGTTCTTCAATCTTTTCAGCAGTTGTCAAAGTCATTGTCTGTTTCCTATTCTTCCTGGTACCCACGCGTTGCACACCAGAGGGGCAGATGTGCGGGGCATGCGTCACCGCTTTAAGGATGTAAAGATGGGTGACATTCTGCGGGCGGCCTCCGTGCAGGGGTGCTTCTCTGATCAGTATACCATAGGTCTGTTGTGGCGTTGCGACACCCTCTATCAACAACATGCCCCATAACAACAGGTTATTCATTGCGTCCGTGCCGCCACACCGCCCACAGAAAGAGCGGCACCGCAACGAGAATGCGCCGCCAGCGCCGGGGTTGCACAATCAGTCGGAACAGCCATTCCAGGCCAAGCCGCCGCAGCCACGCCGGAGCCAGCGGTACCCGCCCGGATAGGTAGTCAAACACGCCGCCCACGCCCATGGCGAGCGGTATCTGCAAGGTAGGCTGATTGCGGGCAATCCACAGATCTTGGGCCGGGTGCCCATAAGCCACAAACAGCACATCGGGCCGTGCTGCCGCTAGCAGTTGGCGCAAAAAAGGCTCGTGGCGGGGGTTCGGCGACCCGGCAAAACAGCCCGCCACCTGCAAGGCCGGGTAACGTGCCTGCAAGATAGCAGCGGCTTCTGCGGCGACACTGGGCGCGGCCCCTAGGAAAAAAACACGGTAGCCCTGCTCGGCGGCGAGTGCCGCGATGCGCTGCACCAGAGCTACACCGGTAGCCCGTCCATGTAACGGCGTACCGAGCCAGCGTGCCGCCAGTATCAGGCCGAAGCCGTCGGGCGTGGCAAGGTCGGCCTTGAGCAGCACCGCACGGAAGGCGGTATTGTGCTGTGCCTCCATCACAAATTCCGGGTTGGTCGTTACAACCTGGTGCGGCCCACCCGCCCGCAGCAGTGCGGCAAGGTATGTTACTGCTTCATCCTCAGTGACGTTGTGAATGGGCACGCCCAGAATGGACACGGTCGCAGGTGGCTGCATTGGTTGATCTGGTGCCTCAGGTATTACTGTTACCAGCGTTCCTCACCAACATACACCCGCCCTTGTTCAAACGCAGGTTCGCCAGCACGCCCCTTTTCCGAGATAAACAGCATCATCGCCGTTTCTTCATCGTCCACCTCTGGCGCGGCGGGGTCGCCCACCAGCGTGGTCAATGCTGGCAGCGCACGCCACCCGTAGCGGGTATACCAATCGATATTGTTCGGCGTTGTCCATAGCAGCGCAATATCGGCATCGGCTGCTTGCGTTATCAAAGTGATGGCGGCCTGTACCATCTGCCCCCCATACCCGCGCCTACGAAAGGCCGGAAAGGTCAGTACGGTACTCAAGCCATAACAGCGATACTGCACACCGGCATGCTCAAGGTCAGTCCAACTTACCGCCGCATATGCAATTAATAGATTGCCCTGTGCCACCGTAATATGTACGGCGGGTTCGGTCAGGCCTAGATCAATATCATACTCCTCGTCATCGTCAAACACAATCCGACTGAATGCTTCTGCTTGGTAATACAACGGGCGCGGAAGTGCATCCCCCGTTTGATAAATAGACATTACTGGCTGCATGAGATTATCGCCTGTGTTCAGGTGCGGTCGCCATACTGCTGCAAACTCGACATGCTATAATAGCACAGTGTTTTCCAGACAATGCAGCCCGCATAACCCGCTGCCTTCACATGACGATGCTAGAGAGCAAAAAGGAGAGAGATCTGTATGTATCGTACCCATACCTGTGGCGAACTACGCAGCGAACACGCAGGCCAGGAGGTGACGCTGGCAGGCTGGGTTCACAGCCGCCGCGACCACGGCTCGCTGATTTTCCTCGACCTGCGCGACCGTTACGGGTTGACCCAAGTGGTGTTTGACGTTGCCCAGGTGCCCGAAGCCCACGCTATCGCCGCGCAGGTGCGTTCCGAGTTTGTTATACAGGTGCAGGGCACCGTCGTGCTGCGTGCGCCCGAAGCCATCAACCCGGAGCTTGCAACGGGTGAGATTGAAGTCAAGGCGCACACGGTCACTGTTCTGAACCCGGCCCAGACACCGCCGCTCTACATCGCTAAAGAAGGCAACGAAGATGAGACCCTGCGCCTGAAATATCGCTACCTCGACCTGCGCCGCGAACGGATGCAGCGCAATATTATGCTGCGCCATCGGGTGGTCAAGTTTATTCGTGATTACCTCGATGCCGAGGGCTTTCTCGAAATTGAAACGCCGATTATGATCAAGTCCACCCCAGAAGGGGCGCGTGACTACCTGGTGCCAAGCCGGGTCCATCCTGGCAAGTTCTACGCGCTGCCACAAAGCCCGCAGCAACTCAAGCAACTTCTGATGGTATCGGGCTACGACCGCTACTTCCAGATTGCCCGCTGCTTCCGCGACGAAGACCAGCGTGCCGACCGCCAGCCGGAATTCACCCAACTCGACCTGGAAATGAGCTTTGTCGATCAGGAAGACGTGATCACCCTCAGCGAGCGCCTGTTTACCGCACTGGTGCAGACCATCACGCCCGAAAAGCGCATGACAACGCCCTTCCCACGGCTGACGTATGCCGAGGCAATGCGCGATTACGGCAGTGATAAACCCGACCTGCGCTATGATCTCAAGCTGGTTGATGTATCGGATGTGGTAGCAGAAACCGGCTTTCAGGTCTTCAGCGGGGCAATCGCCAGCGGCGGGCAGGTCAGGGGCTTGCGTGCGCCTGGCTGTGGAAGTTACACCCGCAAGTACCTTGATGATCTGGTTGAGTTTGCGAAAAACGCCGGAGCAAAGGGTCTGGCGTGGGCCGCCCTGCCGACCGAAGCCGATGCAAAGCCGCGCTCGTCGTTCAGCAAGTTTGTGACCGATGCAGAGATGGCGGCGATTGTCGAGCGGATGCAGGGCGAACCGGGCGACCTGCTGCTGCTAGTTGCCGACCACCCCCCCACCGTGGCGGCGGTGCTCGACCGACTGCGCCGCGAGTTTGCCCAGCGGCTCGAACTGGCCGACCCAAACGAGCTATCGTTTGCCTGGATCACCGAGTTTCCGCTGGTGGAATGGAACCCCGAAGAGCAGCGCTGGGATGCTGTACACCACCCCTTTACCGCACCGCTAGATGAAGACCTGCCAATGATGAGCAGCGACCCGGCCCGCGTCCGTGCCAAAGCCTACGACCTGGCGCTGAACGGCTACGAGGTGGGCGGCGGCAGTATTCGTATCTATCGCCGCGAAATACAGCAGCAGATGTTCCGATTGCTTGGCATCAGCGAAGAGCAGGCACAGGCCCAGTTTGGGCATATGCTAGAAGCCTTCACCTATGGCGCACCGCCGCACGGTGGTATCGCGCCCGGTATCGACCGACTGGTGATGCTGCTGGCGGGTGAGCCAACGATCCGCGAGGTAATGGCTTTCCCCAAAACACAGCAGGCCGTTGACTTGATGACAGGCGCACCTTCGCCCGTGGACGAACGCCAGTTGCGCGAACTACATATTACCCTGCGCCCATCGGCAGGCACCACCCGTTCGTAAGGGCAGGCAAGAGGCAGGGGGCAATAGGAACACACAGCCCGCGCAGGCGGCTGCGTTATGCTCGCCGGGGTCTTCAGTCCCCCGGCGGCAGTGCGCCCGCTAATATCTCCACCGTCACTACTAAATCGGGGCCATCTGCGTCGGCAAGCAGGGCGGGCACCAACGCTTCGGTCATTGCCGTACCCGTTCCATCAAATGGCATCTGCACCCGCGTGCTACCGAGCATCAGCGTAGCAAGTCCGGCAGCAGGCGGATCAATCGTCACCAGCAAGCGCCCCGGATGACCCATCGACTGCTGAATACAGAGCGCGATATTATGACCGGCAGCGGGTTCTTCGGTAACTACCACCACATCTTCAGGCGAACCATAGGCCGCTCCCAGGACTTCGGGCAGTGTAAGAAATTCGTGCAGTTCAAGCCTGTCAACAGTGAATTCGCTATGGTGCGAAAGGGTTGAACATCGGGCGTACGTCCGAAGGCAGGCAGTTTCCCCTGCTTCTCGGCATCAATCAGGTCGCAGATCAGGTGGTACGTCTCAGAGCACGATGCACATGTCCATAACGCCCACCAGACATGCGGATACAGCCGGATAGCAGTTTGCACCTCCGAACGATTTTCAACATCGATATATGCAGGTATATGATCGTGACATCGTTCGCAATCGTGCTGTGGTTCCGACACCTGCAATGTACCTAGTACCCGTGCAAGTGTCTGTCGGAGCACAGCGCGACAGGCAGGATTGGCAGCAATTGTGGGGCAGAGTTGCGGCTCTGGCAAGGCTGTGCGATCTTCCTGCAAGGTTCGCGCAAGCCTTTCGCCGACCTCTGAATGCAAAAGACGAGCCATTGTTTTGTATCCATCATATCGGTAATGCATTTGAATAGGAATGAAATCCCCCGCTCCAGTTGCCATCGTATCGGCAAGTGGAAGGGGGGACAACACATAGCGAACAATCGCGTTATTGCAAGCTACGTTATAAGCACAGCTTGTGCTACTTATAAAAGCTGGTGGGTCGCACAGGATTCGAACCTGTAACCTGTCGGTTATGAGCCGATTGCTCTGACCGTTGAGCTAGCGACCCAACTGTATACACTTTCATTGTAATCGCCCGAAGGCAGATGGTCAACCCATCATATTGAGGGGCGAAGCATTTCATTTATAGCGTGCGTAGCGGTCTCAGCGCTTCACACCGAGACCGCTCTATCATACTCATCTCTACAATGGGCTTGCTACTCATCAACGCTTTCGTCGTCGTTGATATCTTTTTCAATCTGGTCCAGTCCGATCTCTTCTTCTTCTTCCGAATCGGAGAAGTCTTCTTCGATCTCCGGCTCATCCACTGCTTCTTCTTCGTCGAGCAGTTCATCGGCATCGTAGTCATAGCGCATGCTCGGCAGGTAGCCGCCCGAATCGTCGCTGAGCCGACCGGGAAAGGAAGTTCGCCCGTGCTGGCTTGGGTCCTGATATGTTTCGCGGATCAGCATCCGCACATGGCGCATATCCGACTGCACCACGGCTGCTGTATAGCGATTCCCCCCCGTAATCAAATCAGCAAGGCGTTGGCTCAGCTTGGGGTCGAGCATCCCAATCAAGTTGCCATTGGTGTCTTCGACGCGCACCAGATGCCCAACTACCACCAGTTCCAGCCGTTCACCTGGCGATAGCAGGCCCGCCACCGGATTGTATGCCACATCGGTCAGCGTGGTGATAATCGTCTTCCCGGCTTCGGTGATAAACATATTCAAATCAACCTGCTGACGATCGGTGCGCTGCACCCCATCCGGGGTTGCCTCCCGGCTGATCACCGCTTCCAGGCGGGCCAGATTGCGACGGGCAATCGTGTTGGTCGGGTTTAGCCGTAGCGTCTGCTGATAAGCGTCCTGCGCCTCCTGATACGTCCCCATTTCAAAATAGGCCTTCCCCAGACGGTTAAACGTCGAAGGGTCTTCGCCCAGTTCAAGGATCTGGCGGTTGATATCCACCGCCTCTTCCCAGCGATTGCTGGAAGCCAGTTCTATGGCATAGTCCTGTAGACGACGACGAAGCCGCTGCTTTTCATCCTGTTTTGCCAACGTAATCGCTCCCTTATCTTCGTATCACACATTATCTGGACAATTCGGGCACCGCTACCAATTCGCCCTGCAAGGCCCATGGGCCAGTTTTTGTAATATGTACCTGCACCAGTTGCCCGGTCCAATCAGCGGCATGTTCAAAAAAAACAAGTTTATTGGTGCCTGCACGCCCGCGCCACTTGCCCTTGCTTTTCGCCCTCCACCAGTACTTCGAGCGTTGCGCCCAGCAAGCGTGCATTCAACGCAGTGGCGACCTGCTCCTGAGCCTGCTCTAGCACCCGCCGCCGCCGTAGCTTTTCATCCAGCGGCACAGCCAGCGCCGGGTCTTGCTCCTGTTCGGCGGCACGGGTACCGGGGCGGGCCGAAAATGCAGCGATATGTACCTTATCAAAACGTATGGTTTCGACCAGTTTGACCGTATTTTCAAAAGCTGCGGCTGTTTCGCCCGGATGCCCCACAATAATATCAGTGGTAAGGGCCATACCAGGCCGCGCCGCCCGAATACGCTCGATCAGGGCCGTATAGCGCTCGACGGTATAGCCGCGCCGCATCAGCTTGAGCACCCGGTTATCGCCCGCCTGCACTGGCAAATTGACTTCAGGCTGACAGCGTGGCAAGTGGGCTATCGTCTCAATCAAGCGGTCTGTCATCCAGGCCGGGTGCGATGTCAGAAAGCGCAGCCGCAGCAGGCCAGGCGTATCGTGGACGGCTTCCAGCAAATCGGCCAGCGTCGGGCGACCGGGCAGGTCGTGGCCCCACGAATCGACAATCTGCCCCAGCAGGGTAATCTCTTTTGCGCCACGCGCCACGATGCGGCGCACCTCTTCTCCAATCTCCGCAAGCGGTCGGCTACGCTCCCGACCGCGCCGCAGTGGTATCACACAGTACGAGCATGTCATATTGCAGCCATACTGAATAGGCACATACACCGACACCGGCGGGTGCTCTTGGTCGCGCACGGGCAGGGCCGGCTCTTCCAGTTGATAGACCGGATTGGGGGCAAGTGCCAGCACTTCGTCTACCGCCGAAGGTGCCACAAAGTGATCTACAAACGGCAGGCGCGGCTCGAAGATCGAGCGGTTATCGGGGCCAACCATACAACCCCACAGCACAATCCTGGTATCGGGGTGGCGGCGCTTCACCTGCTGCACATCACCGAGCTTACCGAGCATACGCTCTTCGGCACTGGCCCGCACACTGCACGAGTTGAGCACAATAAAACTGGCTTCATCGGGCGTGGATGCGGGGCTGTACCCCACCCCTTGCAATGCCGCCTCCAATCGCTCCGAGTCGGAGACATTCATCTGGCACCCGACCGTCCAGACATAGTAGCGGCGGCTGCGCGGGGTGCTGTCACGGTCGGGCGTGGGCAACACCTGCCGGGCAGTTAGTTTATCGAACAGCAGCACGTCACTCATACGTCAATCCTATGATATTTTTTCTCTTGTTTGCAAATCTACGTATCAAAGCTCTGTACTATCATTTAATAGACAATCACGGGCATGTTGTAGCGCAGACTTTGCGCAGCGGCTTCGGCCAGCACTTCGAGGCACTGGAACGCCTGCGAACGCACCGAAACACCCCGCTGCACCAACAGCTCTTTCAAATCGGCCAGTTCGCGCTGCAACCGCACCGACGAGCCAAAAAACGCCTCATCCTCTTCCCCATTTGCATCCTGTGCGGGCAGCGTGACGGGCTGCTCAAAATCGACCGGCAGGTAATAGCTCAGGGTGCCCTGCAAATTGACCAGATGCGGGAAGCGTGTCTGGGCCAGCTCATCCCAGACATCCGTCACATACCGATCCAGGTTATCTTCATAAATCACCGGACCATCATCCAGCACTTCCTGAATGCTGGCATCCTTTTCGATGCGGGTTGCCAGACGGCTCAACTGGTACAGTGCACCCATCGTCTCAATGCCACCCTCCCAGATTTCGATACCCGGCTGGGCCAGCAGATCGACTACAATGCCCTTCTCGCGCAGTTGGTCTTGCACCTGCGACACGGCCTCGCGCTGCTCTTCAAACTCATCGATATCTTCATCGGGGCGTAGCAACACCATAGAACCGACAACCAGATCGAGGTCGGTCATCATCTCCGCCATGGATGCCCTCCTTTCAAGACAAACAGCTTTTAGTATACCACGACTCACGGACCTACGCCGCATTGGGAAACTGGACTATAGTCCTACAGTAATGCCCTGACAGCCTCGCAGCCTGATAGTATAATGGCAAATGCAGCATATCAGAAGCATGAATAATCATATACACAATGGTACATCCTGTAGTACATTCTGATGATTGCAGTACATCAATCTACTAAGTACTATCAGGCTATTGTCACATGAAACGGCTGTTGCCTATAATAATGGTGGATAGAAGGTTATAAGACAGATGTAATGTGGAAGAGCAACCCTATATGACAGAGATAACACACAAACTCAAAGGTCAGTCAATCGTCGAGATGGCGCTCCTGCTCCCGCTCATGCTTTTGCTCTTCTTTGGCATCATCGACATGGGCTACATGATCTACAGCTACGCGACGGTGTACCAGTCGGCCCGCGAAGCCGCTGAAGCCGCATCGTTGGCCCCGCCGCTGCCCGAAAATGTGGCAAACCCGGACGATGAGTGTGTGCAAAACATTCTCAGCGCGGCCCGCCGCCCTGCCACGCTGTTTCCCGACCTGGCATCGCTGTCCAATGTGCAGATCAGTTATCCGAACTATCGCACCTACCGCGATGATGACTACACACCCAGTGGGTACGATCCGGGGCAGTTTGTACGCCTATCAGATCGGCGCAACGTTGGCTACCCGATTGAGGTCACTATCACTTATCCGGTCCAGGCGCTGTCGCCGCTGCCGCAACTGGTGCCGTTTGGCGATCAGACCGGTATCTTTACGATTACCACCACCGCCCGCCGCACCATTGTGGGCATCGGGCGCGACCCATCATCGGGAAATCTCGACCCGTGTATTGCGGCACCCGGCCCATAACAGCAACAGAGTGTTTTACATAGACGGCTGTCTTTATATCAGGATAAAACGAGTAGTTTGTTCATCGGTTTTTGAAAGAAAGCAACAACCGGAAGAGGGATAAAGGGGTAACGCATATGCTGCGAACGATCAGACAACGCTGTACAACTGCTGGTCAGGCAATTGTTGAGTTTGCACTCTCGGCAACACTCATCTTTTTCTTGCTTGCTGCTGCCGTAGACCTGGGCCTGATATTCTTTACCCTTCAGGCCCTCAACAACGCCGCCCAGGAGGGCGCAATTTATGGTGCACGCCATGTGCTCGTCGCATCCGATGGTATGCGCACAATCGACGAAAACGAAATTCTCAACCGTGTGCGCTTCGAGGCAGGTGAAACCACCAACGTTACGTTTGTGGATCTATTTGACCTGAATAACAACGACGTCTCTGATATAACCGGCAATGAAATCATCACCAGTGCCAACTACAATCTTCTGACATTTGAAGGTGGCGTAGCAGATCCGGTAGTGCGTCGCTTCATCCGCTGGGAAATCCTCACCCAGGAAGACCGTCAGGGCGGCGATGACACACTCGTGAACGAAGCAGACAGCGATTTTTTGGATGACAACGACACAACCGATTGTCTGAACCAGCGTGTTACCGCAACAACAGCGCTCTCGATTCAGCAGAGTTGTTATGTGCGTGTCAC
>JAAUSQ010000085.1 GCA_012033195.1 Chloroflexaceae bacterium | reverse complement strand
GATTGTTTTGCATGCCGTTCTTGCAGGCGGTTGCTAGAATCGCGGATTTCCAGACGGATACGGCGCAGGGCAGGGCTGGCACTGTCGCGGATACTGCCATCGTCATCCACAATCTGCTCGATAGCCGTTTCGAGCGCGGGCAGGTCGGGCAGGTTCTGCGCTAGGTCGGGGAGTTGGTAATAGTGTTCGGGATTGAGCCGCAGCAGCATGCGCCGGAGCAGCCGGGTGCTGCGGAGGGTGTTGCTTATTTCAAGCAGGGTGGATGGTTCGAGCAGGCCACCGCGTGCGGCGTGTTGCAGAGCGGTACGGATATCACGCGCCCCGCCAATTGTTGCATCGGGGTACTCATCCAGCAGGCGGCGGGTTTCGCTGGTCAGGCGCAGTCGCCATGCCACCTGTTCGGGAACGGTGGCGGGGCGAAGCGATAGGGCCAGTTCACGAGAACCACTGAAGGAGGTATGCGCTGCAAGGTGCTCGCGTATCTTTGGGAATTCTAGCGTTTGCAGGGTGTGCTCAGCAATTGGCATTGGATAGTGCAGGGCGTTATTGTTGTGCGAATGGTGCAAAGATCAGGCGTGCGCCAGGCGGCAGAACAGGTTCCACAATATCGTACAGATTGGGTAAGATGTAGTTGGAGAAGTACGTTATCAAGAATGAATTTCTCACCATCCGCCCCATCGTTTGAAAGAGTGGTAGTTCAATGCGCTCACCGCGCCAGACGACCAGGGCATTCCAGAGCAAAATGCTGAGAATACTGATGACCAGCGCACCAAGCACAACTCCCAGGCAGAGCCCAACAATGCGATCAACATATTGAAATGCGCCTCGGATTTCGACATACCGAAAGGTATAGATTCCGGCAAATGTCAACATCAAAAAGGCAACAATCAGAATAATGGCAAAGCCAACATAGCGAGCAACGAATTCTTGCCCGCCAAACGAGCGCCATATCCACGTTCCAAAGGGCGGGTAGTACAGGCTCGACAACACCACACTCAGATAAAACGCAAAAAGCATGATGGCCATACGGATCATGCCCTGAGCAAAGCCAAGAAACATGGCTCCGAAAAACAGCAAAATAAAAATTCCATCAATGATATTCATCGCAAACGTGCCCTTATAAAGACCGTCCAGCCAGGCATTTCGAATGTATAAGCAGATTGCTCTTCAATTATAGCACACGGCTTGTACTTCGCTAATAGCTACATGCTACAACTTTCGTCTCGAATCGACCTGCTGATAGACCGCTTCCAGCCGCTCGATCAGGTGGCGATGTGTAAACATCTGGAGTGCCCGTGCGCGTCCGGCCTGCCCCAGATGGCGGGCCAGGGTGGGGTTATCCAGCAATGTGTTGACTGCACGGGCCAGGGCCGGCGGGTCGGCGGGCGCACAACAATGCCGGTTGTGCTGTGCTGCGTGACAAAACTGGTGCCGGTTTGTAGCTCGGTACAGACAACCGGTAACCCGGCTACCTGCGCTTCGACCTGCACAATGCCAAAAGCCTCGGCGCGTAGATGCGAAGGCAGCACAAAAACGTGAGCAGCGGCGTAGTAGGCGGGCAGGTCGTCGTCACCGATTTCGCCCAGAAAATGTACCCGCTCCTCCAACCGGCTGGCCTGCACTTGGGCGCGGAGGACTGCATCTTCAGGGCCAATGCCGATGATTAGCAGATGGGCGGCGGGTCGGATGGTGAGCATTGCTTCAAGCAGAAAGTGCAACCCCTTGTAGTAGCGCAGCCTGCCCACAAACAGCAGCAGCGGTGCATTATCGTAGCATGCCCGAATTGTGGCGACCTGCGCCGGGTCGGGGTGCAAAAAGCGCTGCGGGTCGATACTGAGCGGCACCACGGTGCAGCGGTCGGCGGTGGGGGCGCAGCCATGCGAACTGGTGATATAGGCCGGACTGGTGGGCAGGATGCGGTCGGCGCGGGCCAGCGTTGCCCGCAGCAGCGGCCCATACAGCCGGAGTATTGTTTGCTGCTTTACAATGTCGCTATGATAGGTGATGACCAACGGCGGATGGTTTGGTACCACCCGCGCCAGCAGATCGGCGGGGGGGTAGGGGTAGTGCAGATGTACCACATCAACATCGGTCAGGCGGCGGGCATGCTCAAACATTGGCAGGCTCAGCGGCGTTGAGGCGGCATGGGCCTGCCGTGCCGCCTTGATGATTGTCAGGTTGGCTTGCCGCTCGATAATGGTACGGGGGGCGGTGTTGGTGACAAGCACCGTGACCTGGTGGCCGCGTGCTGCCACCCCTTCGGCAGCAGCCCTGACGTGGTTCTCGATGCCACCCAGCACCGGGAAATAATCTTTATAGATGTGGAGTATATGCATAGGTCGTAAGCATACCACAGCACTCCGTAGCGGGCAAGCGTTCCGGACGGTATCCCCTCATCTATATTCGGATAGGCAAGGGGCGATAGGCGACAGGAACACGCAACCCGCGCAGGTGGTTATACCTCGATGGTCTTCCAGCGACCAGAGGCAAAGCGCCACATTGCCAGGAGTGCCTGTACCGTAAAGTCAATACACATCGTGAGCCAGATACCATTCAGGCCCATACCCAGTTCGACCACCAGCAGCCACGCCAGCGGGAGCCGGATGCCCCAGGCAGTAATGAGCCGACTGATCAGGGGCCATTTGGTATCGCCTGCACCACGCAGTGCACCGTTCAGGATGAAGCCGACGGCCAGCACGGGCTGGATCATGCCAGCGGCCCGCAGCGAGTCGGCACCGGTGGCGATAACGGCCGGGTCATCCACAAACAGGCTGAGCAGTGCTTCCGGAAAGAAGATCATCGTCAGACCAATCAGCGTCATCATGACCATGCCCTGCCGCATGGCCTCGTGCGAATATGCTTCGGCTTTGGCAGGCGACTGCGCACCGAGGCCAATTCCTACCAGCGTTGAGGCGGCGAAGGCATACCCAAAGCCCGGCAGAAACGAGATCGACTCGATGTTGATGATGGCAGTATGGGCAGCATAGGCGACGGTGCCCAGGCTATTGATGAAGCCTACAAACACCAGCAGCGCGGCGTGAAACACAAACATTTCGCCCGCGCTTGGTGCGCCGATGTTGGTGAGGCGGCGCAGTATGGCGGTATCGACCTGGAATGGGTTGGTCAGCTTCAGCCCCGACCGCCCACGCAACAGCAGCCACAGGATAAGCAGACCGCCGCCACCGCGTGCAATGGCGGTGCCAATCGCCGCACCAACCACGCCCAGCGCGGGCAGGCCCATGTTACCGCTGACTAGTAGCCATGTCAGGAGTATATTAACAACGTTGGTGCCGAGCATCACATACAGCGGCGTGCGTGTATCGCCCACGCCGCGCAGACAGGCGATGCCGACCAGCAGCAGCGAGGTAGGAATGATGGTAGTGCTCACCACTAGCAGGTATTCCATGCTACGCGGCACCACATCGGGCGCTGTGTGGAGAATATACAGAAATGGTCGCCCCATGGCAACCATCACAACCATTGCAATCAACCCGACAATCACCGCGAGAATGACGGATTGTCGCAGCACCTTTTGCATTTGTGCTTCGTCGCCTGCGCCCTTTGCGCGGGCAATCATGGCGGTGCTCCCAATGCCGGTTGCCATAAATAGCACGGTGACTAACCAGACCATCTGGTTTGCGAGACCCGCACCGGCCACGGCTTCGACACGTCCATAGCCGAGTTGTGCCGCCGCTGCCAGTGTGAGGTTGCCCAGCAGATACACATCTGCAAGGCCCACCAGCGTATTTAAGAACTGCTCGGCCACGGCGGGCAGCGCCAGTTCAAACACATAGCGACGGGTTGGTTGCTCTGATAATTCGGCGGCTACCTGTGCCTGTGCCATTTTTCTTCCTTCGCGGGCTGCGTGCAGCAGCAAACGATATAGGGCAGGCTACTTGCCTGCCCTCAATGACTGCATCACCCAGTCCATATTACGTTGCATGTCATAGTACGAATGTTATCGTTTCTAGTGTAGCACTGTTTCGGCGTTCCAGGATCAGCCTTTGGTTGGGGATCGGGCGCGAAGTGGCGGGGCGCGGGGCAATACCGCCGAGGGGCTGAAGTCTCCGGCTCCTGATTACAAAGCCCGCCTGCGCGGGCTACCGGCTCGCCGCTTGCCCTGTGTCTGAGATATGGAGCAGGTCAGGGGCGAGGGGGGTGCCTACTCCATCACGCGGTTGCCGCCCATAATTTCGGCCCGCAAGGTTGCCGCCTCAACTGCACGAATGACTTGGTCGGGCGTGGCTCCTATTGGGCCATAGCTGATGGGGTAGCAGCGGATGCCAACGGAAACGGTGGTCGGATCAAGTACCCTGCTATTGTGCAGCACGTTCAGGCCAGGTACCGCTTCGCAGATGCGTTCGCCCCATGCATAAGTCTGCTGTGCGCTGCTATCCGGCAGCACCAGCAAATAGGCATGGTCGCGCAGGCGATAGCTCAACCCAACCGGCCCGGTGAAGTTGTGCAGGAGTTGCCCGACGGCCCGCAAAACGGTATCGCTGGCGGCCTGCCCCTGCGAGCGCACCAGGCGCGGCAGGTTGTCTACCTGGATCATCAGGATACCAACCGGGTCGTGTTGTTCGGCGCGGCGCAGTTCGCGCTCAAGCATTTGGTGCTGCTGTTGCAGGGTGAGCAACACCTGCGCGGCGTGGCGGGCCACTATCTGGATCAGCGGGATCCACACATCGGGCACTTCGGCGGGGTCGATCTGGTTGGGCGAGACACCGCGCACATGCAGCACGCCAAACAGTGTATTCTGGGCAAAGAGCGGCACATCCACAAAGGGCAGGCTGGCGCGGGGGTCGGTGCGCGGCACAGTGTCCAGGTAGGTCTGCCAGGTCTGCACCGCCTGCACACGGGTGCGCTCCAGCAGATGCTCTTCAGGGCCGCCGCCCCCCAGACCGAAACGGCTTCGAGCAGTGCATCATCGGCTTGAAAAACATAGGTCGCGCCCGATGAGCCGGGGCAGAGATGGCTGATCGCGTAGGCGGTGACTTTATACACTTCGTGCGTGTTCCAGCAGTGCTGAAAACGCTCGCTGATTTCATTGAGCAAGGCCAGTGTTTCGGTATGTTTACTTGGCAAATCGAGCCGCTGCATTGGTTCCTCCCTGAATGTGAGCATGCGCCATTGTTTTCTCGCTGCTGGCTGCAACATTGAATAAGAGATAGGCATTCCGTACGATAATGCCTGGTAGGTAAGGGATTCTCTTGTAACATACCATGCTCTATGTTATGTTGTAAAGGGCTTGCACGATCTTTTTTTCTGCCTGAAGATGCGACAGTGAAGAGTTTTTTAATAATTACGAGGGGTTTGTCAAAGAGCGGTTAAGTTTTTCTAATCAGCTAAAATACCGCTTATGCGCGGTGCGGCTGTGTAAGAAACTGCACAGATAGCGCGGGCCACAGGGCGCATACTGGCAACAGTGGTTATTCGAAATAGTTGAGGTACCGAAAGCTGGTATCGTGATGATGACAGAGACGCAACACGCGGAGGATGCAACAATGGAAGCGACAGGAACACCGGAGTCGTTTTTACAGAAGAACTGGCAGAAGCTGATCGCCGTTGGGTTCTGGGTAGCGCTGATCGGCACCGCCGCCTGGTATTATCAAAGCAACAACCTCACACCGCTGGAAGCCGTGCAGCAGATTGTCACCCTGCTCAGTTCGCCCATCGGAGCCGTCATTTACATTCTGGTCTATATGGTGCGCCCGCTAGTCTTCTTCCCGGCAACCGTGCTGACTATCGCTGGCGGCTCGATCTTCGGGGCTTTCTGGGGTATTGTCTGGACGATTATTGGCAGCAACCTGTCGGCAACCATTGCCTACCTGCTTGGTCGGTTCCTCGGTAAGGGCCTGATCGAAACCGAACAGGACAGCAACGCCGAAGGCTTTGTGCAGAAGTGGACGGGCCGCCTGCGCCGCAACGCCTTCGAGTCGGTGCTGACGATGCGGCTGTTGTTCCTGCCCTACGACCTCGTCAACTACCTGTCGGGCTTTCTCAAGGTCGATTACAAGGCGTTTATCCTGGCAACGGCGATTGGTTCGATTGCTGGCACCATCTCGTTTGTGCTATTTGGGGCTGCCATCGATATCCGCAGCCTGACCGAGGATAGTATCCCCGGCCTCAATCCGGTGACGCTGGTGATCTCGGTGGTGCTGTTTGTGGTGAGTCTCGGCTTCTCACGCTGGCTCAAGCGGCGCGAGGCACAGCGCAGCGAACAGCAGGGTTCATAGAACAACAAAACAGAAATAATGTCAGATATTGTATTGAGGAGTAACGACCGATGAGTACGGTAAACCTGCATCCCCTGGATAAATGGAACCTGGAACTGCTCAAGAATGCCCACCCGCAAGATCGAGTTGACCCGAAAGCCCAGAGCATCTACAACATGGTAGTTATCGGGGCGGGCACAGCGGGCCTGATTACGGCAGCGGGCACGGGCGTGCTCGGCGGGAAGGTCGCCCTGATTGAGCGCAACCTGATGGGTGGCGACTGCTTGAATATTGGCTGTGTGCCGTCGAAGACAATTATTCGCTCGGCGCAGATTATGGCGAATGCCCGTGACGCGCAGAGCTACGGCATTCACGTGCCCGAAGGTACAAAGGCCGATTTTCCGGCAGTAATGGAGCGGCTACGACGGGTTCGGGCCGACATCAGCCATAACGACTCGGTGGAGCGCTACGAGGGCTTTGGGATTGATATCTTCCTGGGAGAAGGGCGCTTCACCGCACGGGATACGATAGAAGTAAACGGGCAGACACTGCGCTTTAAGAAGGCAGTGATCGCCACCGGGTCGCATCCGGTCGCGCCCAATATTCCTGGTCTGAAGGAAGCAGGCTACCTGACCAATGAGACGGTCTTTAACCTGACCGAACAGCCGGTGCGGCTCGCCGTGATTGGCGGTGGCCCGATTGGGAGCGAACTGGCGCAGGCATTTCTGCGGCTTGGCTCGGAGGTGGTGCTGTTCCACAACGAAGACCACCTCTTGAGTCGCGAAGATGCCCACGCCGCCGAGATTGTGCAGCAGCGCTTTTTGCGCGAGGGTATGTGCCTCATCTTGAAAGCGAAGATTACACGGGTGGAGCAGCGCAACGGTAAGAAGGTGCTCTTTTACACTCGCCCGCAATCGGACGGCACGACGGCAGAAGGTGAGGTGGTGGTGGATGAAATCCTGGTGGGAGCCGGACGGGTACCAAACGTGACGGGGCTGAACCTGGAAGGCGCAGGTGTGGAGTACGACACCCGCAAGGGCGTGCATGTGGATGACAACCTGCGGACGACCAACCCGAATATCTTTGCAATTGGCGATGTTGCCATACCGTACAAGTTCACGCATATGGCCGATGCGACGGCGCGTATTGCTATTCGGAATGCGCTCTTTATGGGGCGCGACAAGCTCAGCAGCCTGATTATTCCCTGGGTGACCTACACGGACCCAGAGATTGCCCACGTTGGCCTGTACGAACACGAGGCACAGGCGCAGGGTATTGCAATTGAGACATTTATGGTGGAATTGAACGACAACGACCGTGCGCGGGCCGAGGGTGACGACGAGGGCTTTGTGAAGGTGCATGTCAAGAAGGGCACCGACACGATCCTGGGGGCCACGATTGTAGCACGCGATGCGGGCAATATGATCAGCGAGATTACGCTGGCAATGGTGAACGGGTTGGGGTTGGGCAAGTTCACAACAGTCATTCACCCCTACCCGACGCAGTCCGAAGCGATCCGCCGCGTGGCCGACCTGCACCGTCGCGCGAAGTTCACCCCGCCGTTGCAGTGGGCCTTCAAGCAATGGCTGGCCCTGACACGGTAGCGGTTGGATTGTAATACCCCTCACCCCTGGCCCCCTCGTCCCTTCAGTGGACGAGGGGGTGTGCCTTTTGCCACGTGCCTACACCCCATAGCCCAGATCGTGCAGGGCAGCGCGGGCTTCTTCAACCTCGTCCCAGGGGTGTTTGCCATCGGCATACTCGATTGAGGTTTCGTGCCCCTTGCCCAGTAGCAGCACCAGATCCCCCGCCTGTGCGTGTTCGAAGGCGGCCCGGATAGCGGCGGCGCGGTCGGGGATGCTCAGATAGTCGGCCCCGGCAAGATCGACGCCGGCGGCAATTTCGGCAATAATCTGCTCGCGATCTTCGCGGCGTGGGTCTTCGTCGGTAAGCACCAGCAGATCGCAATATTCGGCAGCAATGCGGCCCTGCTGCGGGCGCTTCTCGCGGTCGCGCTCGCCTGCGCTGCCGAAGACCGCAATCATCTTGCCGGGTGTGAGCGGGCGCATCATTTTGAAGACTTGCTCGAATGAGTCGGGATTATGGGCGTAATCAACAATCACGCCGAATGGCTGCCCCTCGCGGATGGGTTCCATCCGTCCGCGCACGCCGCGCACCTTGCCAAGGGCAGCAGCGGCCTGCTCAATCATTACGCCCTGCGAGAGCGCCACCGCCAGCGCCGCAAGCGCATTGGAGATGTTAAAGGTACCGGGCAGTTGCAGATTCAGCGCCCCATTGCCCCACGGTGTCGCAACGTGCAGGGTGGAGCCAGCAGGTGTTGACGTAATATCATAGGCTTGAATATCGGCGGGGCTGTGCAGGGCAAAGCTGAGCCGCTGCACGGTGGCAGGTGCGGCGGCCAGGAAAAATGGTGCTGCGGGTCGTCGGCGTTGACAATCGCCCACTTATGCTGTTTCACATCGTGCATACCACTGATGCTCGGCAATGGTTCGCCGAGCATCTCAAACAGGCGTGCCTTGTCGCGGCGGTACTGCTCGAAGGTGCCGTGATAATCGAGGTGTTCGTGCGAGAGGTTGGTGAACACCGCCACATCAAAGGCGCAGCGGTCAACGCGTTGCCAGCGCAACGAGAGTGCGTGTGAGGTTGCCTCAATCACAGCGTAGTCACAGCCTGCTTCGACCATCTCATACAGGAGCGCCTGTATTTCGGGTGCTTCGGGGGTACTCTGGCGGGTAGTGTTGGGCCATATCCGCTCAGCAATCTTAAAGTCAACGCTAGTTATCATGCCCGTGCCGTAGCCGCCACCTTCGAGCGCAGCGCTCACCAGCGTTGTCGAGGTCGTTTTGCCTTTGGTGCCCGTAATGCCCACCACGCCGAGCCGCTGCGCCGGATAGTGATAGAAGGCGGCGGCAAGTGGGGCCAATGTCAGGCGGCTATCGGGCACCACAATAAAGGGCGGCATCAGCAGGTCCTGTTCGTGCAGGCTGGCTTCGGTGTGCTGCTGGTTCCAGTGGCGTTCGTCTACCACCACCGCGAGCGCACCCCGCTGCACCGCCTGATCGATAAAGGCGTGCCCATCAACGCGGGTGCCGGAAATGGCAATAAACAGGCTCCCTGGCTGTACCTGCCGTGAGTCATAGGCGAGGCTGCTGATGGTGTGGGTGCCAGGGAAGATGGTACCCACAATCCGCTGCTGCGGAAGGTGAAGCAACAGGTCGTGAAGGTTCATAGGCGTGTTCCTGATCTTGTTGGTTAAGCCGCTGTATCGGTGAGGAGGTGCTGCAACGTTGCAAGGTGTGCGCTGCGCTCGAAGATGGCCGCAATCGGGATGCTGAAGCCAGCCACAGCAACGCTTGTAATCGTGTCGCTGCGGGCCTTGGTCAGCAGGTGGTAGTGTGCGTCGCGCAGTTCGTACTGCTCAACCGTGTGGGTCGCCGGGTCGATCAACCAGTACTCAGCTACGCCATGCGCGGCGTAGTCGGTAAACTTGATGCCCCGGTCGGTGGTGGCGGTACTAGGCGTAAGCACTTCGGCGATAAAATCGGGATCCGGGAAGCGTATCTGATCGGGCTGCAAGTGGGCTGCTTTTGCCGCACTGAAGAAGCACACATCTGGCTCGTAGTCGTTGCGGGTGAGGGCAATGAGCAGTTTTTCGTAGCCTACGATGCCGAGATTGTGTCGCACGACATACGTTCGCAGCAGCGATATCAGATTCAGGCCCGCCTCGTTGTGTTCAAGCTTGACCGGAGATTGCACAATCACCTCACCATTGATGAACTCGGCTTTTTCGTCCTCGCGCACGGTGGCATAAAAATGCTCACGGCATGCGGCTTCGGCGGCGAGCAGTTCACCGATTGCTTCGTAGTACAGGCGGAGTTGCGGCGCATGCCGGAGTTGTTCTAGAATAGTATCCATGTAGCACCTCACAAACGGTATTAGCCCTGTATTGTAACGTATCTCTGCTAATGGTCAAGTTAACACAACAACAGCACATTGCAATTGATGCGCTTTTACATGCACTGGCCCACGCGCCTGTACCCGCTGATGCCACCAATCAGTATGCTGCCGAGGGGCCACCTGGCAACACTACCCGCCGCGCCAATCTACGGCTTGCACTCGGCTACGCACTGGCGGCGCAACCGGCGCTGCTGCTGGTGGCCGAAGCGCCCGGCTATCTGGGCGCACGTCGCACCGGGGTACCCTTTACCAGCGAACGGTTGTTGCTGGAAGGCATCGAGCCGCCGGGAGTGTTCGGGGCCACACGCGGCTTTGCCGTGGCTCCCGACTGTGGGCAGATGGCGGGCGAACAGACGGCGACCGTGGTCTGGCGCACCTTGCGCGAGTTGGGCGTGCGGGCAGTGGGTTGGAATGCGTACCCCTTCCACCCGCACCGGATGGATATGCCCAACACCAACCGCACACCGCGCACCACCGAAGTACGGGCTGGTCAGCCATTTCTGGCGCAGATATGCACCCTGTTTGTGGGGGTGCCGGTCGTTGCAGTGGGCAATGTGGCCGACAAAGCATTAACCCTGCTGGCGGTGCCCCATCGCAAGGTACGCCACCCCGCGCAGGGTGGGGCGCGGCAGTTTGCCGAAGGGATGCAGGAGATTGTCGGGATGCTGGACGATGGGCACTGAAGCGCAGAGCGCAAAACGATACAGGCCATAGGCATGGGACAGTAGGCGCGAGGCGCACCCCCTCGTCGCGTCAGGGGCGGCAATAAGTTGCTCGCGAGGAAGAGAACTATTTGCCGTAGAAACTCCTGAACGTGAGTTGCCGTGTCTCGTGCTTTCTGCTACACTATAGGTCACCTATTGGATAACCACGCTTTATCTCAGGATAGTAGCCACAATATCGCAAGGAATGCGGAGAATGATACAGGCACTGCAATACCGAATGCGTCCACTTCTGCAGGAGCATATTCTCTTTGCAACCTACCGCTGGTGCGCGTGGGTGCTGGCAGTGCTTGTGCTGTTTCTCGATATGCCGCTTGCCAGCAATCACATCGCCCTGCTGTTACTGTCGGGCATTCTCACGCTGGTAGCCACCGCACTGGCCCAACCGATGGTGCGGGTGGCGCGGGTGCGTCCGATATTGCTGGCACTCGATATACTGGTGGGGTTGGCGCTGGTGGCCTTAAGCGGCGGCGACTTTTTACCCTTCTTTCCCTATGCGCTCGGTACGTTGATCCTGCCTGCGGTGCTGTTCGGGTGGCGTGGAGCGCTGATGGCCGGGGTGTCGTTTGCGCTGGCGGATCGCTTTGGGTTGCTTTTGGCAGAAAGCAACCTGCCAGGGGGGGCACTGACCGAGACCAGCGCTGCTGCCATTGCCGGACGCATGCTGATACCGGCGGGAGTGGCGCTGCTGTGGGTTGCTATCTGGCAGACGTTGCAGCAGGTAGTAGCGCGTGCGGTATCGCCGCTTGCCAGCCGATTCCAATCGGTGCAGCCGCCGGCACGTCCATTTCACGATGCCAATGATATGCTGCCCCTGTCGAACCGGACGAGCCGCACAGTGACAACGCGGCAGGCCACCACACGCACGGCCCAATCACCAACTACAATGGTTCCATTCAAGATGCCGAGCCGTATGGGGCTATCGAGTTCGTCAAGTGCTGAGAATTTTACGGTGCAGGAGTTGCGGCGTGTTATTCACGAAAACGTCACAACCTCGCCCAATATGCAGCTTGATGAGGCATTATCGCAACTGGTGGCAACCTGTGATCGGTGGAGCAGTGTGGCGATGCATGTGCATGTCACCGGAACGATAAGCCCGCTGTCATATGCCAAGTCGTTGACGCTGGTGCGGCTGGCTGAGGCGGCCCTGCTGAATGTGGAGCAGCACGCCCGCGCCCACAGCGCCGCTGTCACGCTCAGTTATGAGCCGCTACTGGTTACGCTAACCATTCAGGATGATGGGGTGGGCCTGCTGGATGGCACCTATGTGCGCCCCGGTTTGCATACGCTGCGGGCAATTGCTTATTGTCTGGCGGAACAGGATGGCTACCTCGAAGTGAACGAAGGTGTGCGGGGTGGCGTGGTGGTGCGGGCCGTGCTGCCGCTACACAATTCCTAATCCAACTATCAGCAAGTATCAATTGCTTATCTCCTCTGGTATAATGTACAATAGCAAGAGTAGTAACCCTGAGTTCGGTCAGTCTTTCCGCGCATCGAAAGAACATTTGCACGTTATACCTTTCTGCTGTGCGATGTAGGAACGGGCAGCATGCGAACAACTCTGCGAGTGATTGCGGGCCTGATCGCGGTGACGCTGATCATTTACGGAATGTTCCAGCCCGTTGAGCAATATACAATCTGGTTAATCTGCCTGTGGGCGGCGGCTCCGCTGATTGCGTTTGTCATCGCAATGGGCCAGCCGCTACTACCGCGTGGCGTCACCCGGAGCTTGAACAGCCTGGGTCTTTTCCTTGTTGTGCTGTTTCTGGTGGTAAGCCTGCAACTGCTGCGTCAGCAAGTGATACAGGCGCAGGCAATCTACGACCGCACCCAGATTGACCCCGACAGTGGACAGATTACGACCAATGTGCGTCCGGTGCTCGAATCGCAGCGGGTGGTGCGTGGCAGTATCTACGACCGCAACGGTTTACCAATCGTGTCCACAACGCTGGTGGAAGGCGGCTTTGCGCTGCGAACCTATCCGGTGATTGATGAGCTTGGCCTTGACCCGGCGGCCTTTGGGAATATTGTTGGCTTCTTCAGCACGCGCTACGGGCAGAGTGGGCTTGAGGCGAGCTATGGCGAGTTTCTGAGCGGCGAACGCGGCAATGCACTGCGCCGTATTGAGGATAGCTTGCTGGGCAGGCCGCAGGTTGGCAACGACCTATACCTGACGATTGATGCACGCTTGCAAGCGCAGGCGTATGCCCTGCTAGGCGGTCGGCGTGGCTCGGTGGTGGTGCTGGAGCCGGTAACGGGCGAAGTGCTGGCAATGGCAAGTAGCCCTTCGTTTGACCCACGCGGCCTAAGCTTTAACTATCGTTCGGATAACTGGAACGCCGAAAACGAGCGGATTGCGGTATTCTGGGCGCAGATCAACGGCGAGGGCGCGGGTCAGCCGTTGCTCAATCGCCCGACGCAGGGCCAGTATCCACCCGGCTCAACCTTCAAAACCCTGACGGCGATTGCCGCGCTTGAAAATGCCGACGTTGCCAATCCGAACCAGATTACCTGCCCCAACGAACTCCCCACCGAAACCGGCGCACCGCCTGTAGTCAACGCAGTGCAGAACCTGGCCTCGCTGACAGGCAGCAACCCCAATCTGGAACGGGTCTATTCCTTCTCGTGTAACACCGCTTTTGCTCAGTATGCGCTACGGCTTGGGCCAGAACGCTTGGAGACGCAGGCGGCACGCCTCGACTTCTTCCGGCCCGAAGATGCTCCAGGGGTGTATAGCGGCTTTCCCGACCTTGCCACCACACCGAGCCGCCTGTATGTACAGCCAGGGTTTCTCAATCGTCCGGCGGCCCTGGCGGATACCGGTTATGGGCAGGGGCAGTTGCTCGTTACACCATTGCAGATGGCGATGATAACGGCGGCTATTGCCAATGATGGTAAACTGATGCAACCGTATCTTGTGCAGCGTGTGGTACAACCCGATGATAGCGTACTGGCCGAACGCGGCCCGGTCGTCATTCGGCAGGCGATGTCGCCCACGACTGCCGCCATTATGCGCGAAAATATGCGGGCCGTTGGGCAGTATGGCTTTGGTCGAGTGGTGAGCGATTTTGTGCCAGGTGTGGTGGTCGGTGGTAAGTCGGGCACGGGTGAACACGTGCCGGGAGCCGTGCCGCATGCCTGGTTTATTGCAATTGCACCCGTCGAAAACCCCCGCTATGCGGTAGCTGTGATGTTGGAGAGCGGGGGCGAGGGGAGCAGTGTTGGGGCAACGCTGGCGGGGCAGGTGCTCGCGGCGGCCTTGGCCCTGGAAGGATAAGAGCGCTTGATGAAGCAGACACATCGCAGTGCAACGACGCGCTGGTATACCGATACATGGTTGTTCGTGGTCTGCCTTATTCCGTTGGGGTTCGGTATAGCAGGCTGTAGCTCGCCGTTCGCAATGGCGGCACGCGGCGAACAGCCAACCCTCGCCCCGGCTGTCACAACAAACACCGCAGCAACCGGCACGAGCATGGCTTCCCCCGCGTCAACCGACACGCCCGATTCGATGCTGCTGCTGAAAGGGCTGCCGACCGTCGCAACAACCCCTACCCCCTTTGACATTACGCCTGAACAACCTATCCTAACGGAACTGACGCTGGAAGAGCGTCAACTGATGTTCCGCGAGGTGTGGCAGATTGTCAATGAAAACTATGTGTATCCCGATTTTCGCGGCCTCGATTGGAATGCGGTATGGGTTGAGTTTGCACCCCGTGTGAATGCAACGCGTACCGATGAAGAGTTGTATACGCTGCTATCCGAGATGGTCGAGCGGCTGAACGATCATCATTCGCGGTTTCTGGCTCCCAGTGCGGCAGTTGCCGAAAAAGCGCTGAGCATCGGGCACGAGTCGCATGTGGGTATTGGGGTGGTGACTATTCCGGCGGGCGATGGCGCGATTATTCAGCAGGTGTTTGCCGATAGTCCTGCCGCACGTGCTGGCTTGCGTCCGCGTGACCGGATTGTGCAGGTGAATGGTGAGCCGTTCCTGACGGGACGCGATATTGTTGGTGAAGAAGGCACGCTGGTCAGCCTGTCGATTATGCGCCCCGACGCGGGCGAGCAGTTGCACGAAGTGGTGTTGACCCGTCAGTCGGTGGTGGGCCGCATCGAGCCAACAGTGCGCCGTCTGGATGGTGATATTGGGTATATTGCGATTCCGACGCTCTGGGTTCACGATATGAACGATCAGGTGAGCGGTGCGCTGACTGATCTGGTGGTTGAGCGTCCACTGCGCGGCGTCATTATCGATCTGCGTGGCAACCCGGGCGGCTGGCGCGATGTGCTGACGGGCACGCTCGGTCATTTTGTACGTGGCAATGTTGGCTCCTTCTACGATAGGCAGGGCACTCGTGCGCTGATCATTCGGCAGGGCAGCGGCCCCGATTTGCGCGGTATGCCGCTGGTGGTGCTGGTCGATCGGGCGACGGCTTCGTATGCCGAAGTACTGGCAGGCGTGTTGCAGACTGAGGCCAATGCCCATGTGATTGGTGTGCCATCGGCGGGTAACACCGAGACAATCTATGCGTATGAACTGGCTGGCGGAGCGCGGCTGTGGGTGGCCCAGGAGGGCTTCCGCTTGCTGAACGGCAGCAACCTGGAAGGCCAGGGTGTGCAGCCAGATAAACTGATTGATGAAGACTGGGTGCAGTATAGTGAGGCCCGCGACCCGCATATTCTGGCGGCGCTGCACTACTTTGGAGTGGGCCGCAAACTGAATGATGGTGGTGAGTGAGCGCAGCATCGGAAAGGTGAGCCGTGAATATTCGTGATGCAATCAGGATGGTGGTGGCGGGGCAGCACCTCGAACAGGATGCCGCCGCCGCCGTGATGGAAGCGATTATGGAGGGGGCAGCCTCGCCTGCCCAGATTGCAGCCTTCCTGACCGCACTCCACCTGAAAGGCGAGCACGAGAGCGAGATTGCGGGTATGGCGATGGTGATGCGCTCAAAAGCAACGCCCGTACCCTTTGCGGGGCCGCTGGTCGATACATGCGGCACCGGCGGCGATGGGGCGGGCGACAGCTTTAATATCAGTACCACAGCGGCCTTTGTGGTGGCGGGTGCCGGGGTGACGGTTGCCAAGCACGGCAACCGCGCTATGTCGAGCGAGAGCGGCAGCGCCGACTTGCTGGAAGCACTCGGCGTAAAGATTGATATGGAAGCCGCACAGGTGGCACGGCTGCTGCGCGAT
>JAAUSQ010000084.1 GCA_012033195.1 Chloroflexaceae bacterium | reverse complement strand
ACTGTCGATGGTCTTCTGCTGGTGCGGCGCTGCAAATTGGCATGATCACGCTGACCATACCGCTGGCCTATGCCATCGGGAGCCGCCTGTTCAACCGACGGGCGGGCCTGATCTATGCGGGTATTCTGGCGGTGTGGTTCCCCTTCGTCGAGTTGCCGATCCACCTGTTCAGCGAACCAACCTTTTTCTTCTGTCTGGTGGTACATCTGTGGCTGTTGCTGCGCTGGCGCGACAATCGCCGCTGGACAACGCTGGCGCTGGCGGGTATTGCTATCGGGTATGCATCGCTGGCCCGCTCCACCACGCTCTATGGCGTTGTGTTTGCGGTGCTGTTTATTGTGCTCGAAAGCCACCGCACCACCGCCGCGCCCGCCGATGCGCCTGGTCTCGGTGTGTGGCCTTGGCTGCGGCAGCAGTGGCAGGTGTGGCTCGCACGGCTGCGGCTGCGGGAGTGGTGGCTGGCAGTGCTGCGGAATGTCGCAATCTTTCTGCTGGCGTGTGCAGCGATCATCACACCGTGGACGCTGCGGAATTATCTGGTGTACGACCGCTTCATTCCGATTGATACGCTCAGTTCGGTCAATCTGTGGCTGCACGTCGAGAAGTACCCCGAAAAAGGCGTCGAGATTATCAAGACTTATCCGCAGGCCGACCGCCATATCTTCGCCCGCGAGGACACCCGCCGCATTATGCAGGCCGACCCGGTGGCCTTCTGGAATCTGATCTGGCGCAATGCGGGCTTCCACTTCCAACACATCTGGAAAGCCCAGTTTACCGAAGATTTTCTGACGCGGCCCAGCTTCTACGGGCGGCCTCTGCGCGAGTTCTGGGTGCTTGGCGTAGCGAGCGATGTGTTATGGTTTGTGTTTACACTGGGCGGGTTGCTGGCCCTGACAACCCCGACACGTGAGGGCGCGTTCCGGGTGGTGGCGCTGGCATGGATTAGCTTTACCATCGTTGCCATGATGATTATGCACATCGAGCCGCGCTACCTCTTCCCGATCTGGACATTTCTGGCGCTATACGGGGCGTGGGCACTGAGTAGACCGCGCCACTTTGTCGATATGCTGCGCCAGCATCGGCTACACGGGGCTATGGCGCTGGTAATTGGTGCGGTGTTCCTGAGCGTCTTTTTTACCTACCGCAACTATCCGCAACTCATCGTAGACGGCATTGCCCGCGAGACAAACTATGCAGCGGGGATGCAGGCATATCAGGCAGGCGACTATGCCGCCGCCGAGGATGCATTCCGGGCCGCTCTGGATGTCCACGGCACCTTTACCGAATTGCGTGCCAACCTTGCACTGGCGCTGATTGCTCAGGGGCAGACCGACGCGGCCCGCGAGGTACTCGGCACCAGCGATGCCCAGCATATTGTGATGGTGCGCGGGGTGCTGGCCCGCACCGAAGGCAACCTCGACGAAGCCGCCACCTATCTGATCGACTCGGAAAAACGGGCGGGTATGAATATGCAGGCGTTTGGGCTTCAGATCGATGTAAAGTCAGCAACAGCCGTGCAGCTTGGCACAGGCCTCGACCTCGGCTATATTGCGGGCTTTTCGTCGGTGGAGCAACTCCCGCAACCCGACGGCACGATCCAGACCTATCGCTGGTTGCAGGGCACCGGTCGCCTGCATCTGCCGCTGTCCGAACCGCTCCAGGCCGGCAGTGTGCTCGAATTGCGTCTGACCTCCGGGCAACCCGGTGCGGTGCCGCTCACGCTCACATTTGCCAATGGCGAACACAAGACGATTCAGATCGAAAGCGGGCAATGGCGCATCTATCGGGTAGCGGTGCCCGCAGCACTGGCGGGCCGCACGGTGCTGGACGTGGCGCTGGAGGCTCCGATTTTTATTCCTGCTAGCACGCTCCCCGGCAGCATCGACACCCGCCCCCTCAGCCTGATGGTAAGTACAGTACAGGTGGAGGGTGTTGGCAGATAACACGATTGACCGCACACATAAAAAGGAGCATCAACCGATGCAGGCAATGTCACCTGAAGCATACCGCGCATTGATGATGGCAGGCACCCGTACGGGCAAGCTCGCCACCACCTGCCCCGATGGTCGCCCGCATGTTGTGCCAATCTGGTTTGTGATGGATGGCGAAGATATTATTTTCACGATGGCCGCTGGCACAGTCAAGGCCCGGAATATTCGGCACCATCCGCAGATTGCACTTTCCGTTGACGAGGAGATCTTTCCGTATGCCTTTGTGCTGATAGAAGGCACTGCTACCCTGAGCACCGATATGGCCGAAATGCTGGCGTGGGCTACCACCATTGCCCGCCGCTATGTCGGGGCTGACCTCGCGGAGCAGTACGGCAGGCGCAATGCTGTTGAAGGCGAAATTCTGGTGCGTGTCACCCCAACAAAAGTGATTGCACGCACGGGCATTGCCGATTAACAATGGCTGACGGGCGGGAACTGGCTTGCGGTTGCTAACGTCTTTCTGCATGTACAATACAGTACACCGAGTAAAGCAATTTCTTCTGTCCAGATAAGGAGACGTTATGCATCACAAAATTCCTGAACGTAGCAACCCTATTCCTTGTTGCGCTGCTTGTCCTGACGGCGTGTGCTGGTGGCAATACCGCCGATGCAACCGACGCACCCATCGAACCAGCAGGCGAGACACCCATACCCGTTGAGAATCCAGCAGCGGCAGCAAATGCCAACATCCCCGCCGAACTGGATGGCGAGCGTTTTATACTGGAGTCGTTTGGCCCCACCAGCAACCCGCAGCCACCCGTACCCGGTAGCGTGGTCACAATTGAGTTTCTGGCGGCAGAAGGGCGCGTGGTTGGCTCGGCAGGCTGCAACAACTATGCAGCCGACGTTGTCTTCGATGGCGCGTCGCTCACTGTTGAACCCCCGGTAGCAACCCGCCGCACCTGCCCCGATGTAGAAGGCATCAACGAGCAGGAGCAGGTCTACCTCGCAGCACTGGAGGCTGCCCAAAGCTACACCCTTGCGGATATTGTGCTCACTATTCAGTATGACGGCGACAATGTGCTGGTCTTTACATCTGGCCCGCGTAGTCCTGAGCCGATCCCGCCTGTCACGGATGACACAGCGGCCAGTGCTCCGGCAGAACTGGCAAATATCACCTGGCAACTGGTGGAACTGAATGGCACAACCCCGCTGACCGATACCCAGATCACCCTGATCTTTGCCGATGGTATGCAACTTGGCGGCTCGGATGGCTGCAACAGCTATAGTGGCGGCTATACCATCGACGGCAACACAATCACGGTGTCACAGCTTATCACAACGCTGATAGGCTGTATGGAACCGGAAGGCATTATGGATCAGGCGCAGACCTACCTGAACACGCTGCAAGCGGCTCAGAGCTACACCCTTGCGGATGGTACGCTGACCATTCAGAGCGCTGATGCGGTACTGGTCTTCCTGGCAGGCCCGCCGCCTACCGATACAGGTAGCACCCCCACCGACGGCGATACCGTCAGCAGTGTGCCTTCGGAACTGGTGGATACAACATGGGAACTGGAGCGCATGGGCGGCGAGTCGCTGATAGCTGGCACCGAGATTACACTGGAATTCGTGGAAGCAGGGGAACTTGGCGGTTCGGGCGGGTGCAACAGCTACTTTGGCAGCTACGCGGGCACCGACAGCGACCTGAGTATTTCGGGGGTTGGTTCAACCGAGATGGCCTGCATGGAGCCGCAGGGCGTGATGGAGCAGGAGCAGCAGTATTATCAGGCACTCAGCAGTGCCCAGAGCTATAGCATCGAAGAGGATCAGTACAACATCTACGGCAAGCGGCTGGAAATCACCTACGATGGCGGCGTGCTGGTTTTCCAGGCCACAAGCTAACGATCTGTTCGGCGGTTGATCAAGGGTGTATACTAAAAAGTAGGACATTCGCACACACGTTTGTAAGGAGCTTGCGTATGGCACAGGAACCAGCTACCGCCGATATTGCCCCCGACCTGAGCCAGATCGAGACCGATACCGAAGACGCGGGGCCACTGCTCACCATTCCGCCGGAATGCTGGCCCAACGTTGATCACCTTGTTACCGAGGATGACACACCCGTGGACAGCATTTTTGCCGAGAAGCAGCAACGCCTGCTGGTGGACAGTCTGTACGCATCGTGGACGGGGCCGGGTGCGGGACGCTCGTTTGTGGCAATGAGCAACGTCGGGCTGTTTTATAGCGTCAACGAGTCGGCGCTGGTGCCCGATGTGCTGGTGAGCCTGGATGTGAGCCTGCCCGAAAACCCGCATATCAAGGCCCATCGCTCGTACTTTGTCTGGTTGTATGGCAAACCGCCCGAACTGGTCATCGAGGATGTTTCCAATAAAATTGGGCGCGAGCTAGACTACAAATTGCAGATGTATGCCCGTATTGGTATTTCGTACTATGCCGTGTTCGACTCGGATCACTACATTCAGGAAAAGACGCTGCAACTCTACGAGCGTCACCCGGCGGGCTATGTGCCGTTGATACGCTCTGGATGGAAGCGCTGAATCTGGGGTTGACGGTGTGGGAAGGCGATTATGAGGGCATGCAAACCGAGTGGTTGCGCTGGTGCGACCGCGACGGCAACCTGCTGCTGACAGGTGGGGAGCGTGCCGCCGTGCCGAGCAACAGGCCAAAGAGGAGCGCACCCGCGCCGAGGCTGGCCGAACAGACCGCCGAGCAGCAACGCCTGCGGGCCGAACGGCTGGCAGCACGGCTGCGGGAAATGGGTATCGAGGAAGCGTAGCCAGACTAAAGAACACACGCGGCAGGCTCCATCGAAAGGCGGAGCCTGTTGCGACGTTTGGCGCTTGACGCGGGCTGCTTCTGTGGGTAGAATGGTACACAGATATGATACACAGGCGATGACCGGGAAGAGTAGGTACCCCCGGCCCTGACAGAGACGGCAGGCCCCAGGCTGAAAGCCCGCCGCAGTGCGCTCGGTACCGAACGTGGCCCGCGAGCCGACAGAACGAACGGCATATGCTGAGTAGGTCTGTCCGGGTGCGCCCGCTACAGCGTATACGAGGGCAACAGGCTGCGGCCTGTCGCTGAACCAGGGTGGTACCACGGGCTTATCTGCTCGTCCTTGCAAGAGGGCGGGCTTTTTTGTTTGCCTATCAGGGGAGCACATACCAGAAGATACGGGGGTTCTTATGTCGGAAGCAACACACCAGAAACCGGAGATTTTACGTGAGATTGACCTGACCAAACCATACGACCCGCAGCAGGTCGAGCAGCCATTGTATGCGTGGTGGGAAACGAGCGGCTACTTTCAGCCACGTGCAGATGCGCCCCTGCCGCCCTTTGTGATCAGTATTCCACCACCCAATATTACTGGCTCGCTGCACCTAGGGCATGCGATGTTTGTCACGCTGGAAGATATTATGATCCGCTACCGCCGCATGCTTGGTCATAAGACGCTGTGGGTGCCCGGCAGCGACCATGCGGGCATTGCCACCCAGAGCCAGATTGAGAAGTTACTGATCAGCGAGGGTACCAGACGGCAGGCGGTCGGGCGCGAGGAGTTTCTGCGCCGCACCTGGGAATGGAAGGAGCAGTATGGCGGGCGCATCAATGTGCAGTTGCGCCGCCTGGGGGCAAGCTGCGATTGGGGCCGCGAACGCTTTACACTGGATGCGGGCCTGAGCCGCGCCGTGCAAACCGCCTTCAAGCGGCTGTACGACGATGGGCTGATCTATCGCGGCACCTATCTGGTCAACTGGTCGCCCACGCTGGGCACGGCGGTCAGCGATCTGGAAGTGGAATACGAAACCCGCAACGTTTCGATTTATACGGTGCGCTACCCGATCCTACCTGCTGGGGCGACGGACGAAATGTTCCCGGCCCATACGTGGGGCAGCGGGCAGTGGGCCGAAGGTGCTACCGAGTATATTGCGGTGGCGACCACCCGCCCCGAAACGTTGCTCGGTGATACCGCCGTAGCGGTCAACCCGACTGACGAGCGCTACACCCATCTGATCGGGCGCTTTGCGGTGCTGCCCGTGCTCGGTCGGCGGCTCCCGATTGTTGCTGATGACTATGTTGATGCAGCGTTTGGCACGGGTGCAGTCAAGATTACACCCGCCCACGATCCGAACGACTACGAACTGGGCAAGCGCCACAACCTGCCGATGATCAACATGATGAACACCGATGCAACCGTCAACGAGCAGGGCGGCCCCTATGAGGGCATGGATCGCTTTGACGCACGCAAGGCTATTCTGGCCGACCTTGAAAAAGAGGGGCTACTGGTCAAGACCGACCCGCACACGATGAGCGTTGGGATCAGTCAGCGGAGCGGTGAGGTGATTGAGCCGCTGCTGAGTGAGCAATGGTTCGTTAAGGTCAAGCCGATGGCCGACATGGCCCTGGCAGCGGTGCGCGAGGGGCGGCTGAAGATTATCCCCGACAACTTCGTGCGGGTGTATAACAACTGGATGGAAAACATCCGCGACTGGTGTATTAGCCGGCAGTTGTGGTGGGGCCATCGCATTCCCGTCTGGTATACCGCCGACGGTGAGATAGTAGTACCCCATCCCGATGAGCCGCTTCCCGAAGGGCTGACACAGGAACCAGACGTGCTAGATGCATGGTTCAGTAGCGGGCTGTGGCCGTTCAGTACGCTTGGTTGGCCCGATGATACCGAGGATATGCAGACGTTCTACCCGACCAGTGTGCTGGAAACCGGCTATGACATTCTGTTTTTCTGGGTGGCGCGGATGGTGATGATGGGTTGCTACCTGACGGGCAAGGAGCCGTTCCACACTATCTACCTGCATGGCTTGGTGCGCGACGAGCACGGGCGCAAGATGTCCAAGACTTATGGCAATGTGGTTGATCCGCTGGAGTTGATGGATCAGTATGGCACCGATGCGCTGCGCTTTACGCTGGCAACCAGCAGCACACCAGGGCTGGATACCAACCTGAACCCGCAGCGCATCGAGACAGCGCGCAACTTTGCTAATAAACTCTGGAACATCAACCGCTTTGTGCTGAGCAAGCGGCCCCAGACCAATGGCGTGCCCCTGTCGATAGCGCTGCCCGCTGCCGAAAGCGACACGCTCACGCTGACCGACCGCTGGATACTGTCGCGCTATACCCGGCTCGCGGGCGATGTGAAGCGGCTGATGGAGGGCTATAACTTTGGCGAGGCGGGGCGACAGGTGCAGGACTTCCTGTGGAGCGACTTCGCCGACTGGTATGTTGAGATTGCCAAAGTGCAGCTTGAGAACGAAGCCACCGCCCAGCAGACCTATGCGATCCTCGCGGGCGTGCTCGAAGGGGCGCTGCGGCTGCTGCATCCGTTTATGCCGTATGTCACCGAAGTAACATGGCAATTCTTGACCGAGGGCACCGATGCGGCCGCACGTCGTCGATCTCACTGGCAGATTGGCCCGCGCCAGATGCTGCACTGCTGAACGAGCAGGCCGATGCTGCCTTCGAGCGGCTGCGTGATGCAATCACGGCGATTCGCAATCTGCGAAACGAGTACAAGGTGGAGGCGGCCCGCCAGATTGCTGCTACGATTGTAACGGGCGAAACAGCGCTGCGCTTGGATGATCAGGCCCCGCTGATCTGTCGGTTGGCCCGTGTTGATCCGGCGCAGCTTACCATTGTGGAGCGACTGGACGAGAAGCCGACCCAGGCGGTAACGCTGGTGCTTGGCACTATCGAAGTGTATCTGCCGCTGGCGGGGCTGGTTGATATGGCAGCAGAAAAGGCCCGCCTCGAAAAAGAACTGGAGAGCACCGAGGCCGAAGTGCGCCGCCGCGAGCAGCAACTTGCCAACGAGCGCTTTGTTGCGCGTGCGCCCGCCGAGGTGGTGCAGCGCGAACGCGAAAGCCTCGAACTGGCACGGGCAACGGTGGAGCGGTTGCAGGCACGGCTTGCTGAACTGGGGTAGCGGCACAAAACGCAAAGCGCACCAGGGCGTTTATACCTGGGCCGAGTTGTGGTTCTGGCGAGTGTGGCCCACTGTGAGGCATGCTTCACAGATGCGATGGGGCACACCTGTGCCGTATTCAACGATCAGGCTGTCGCGGCTGCCACAGCATCGACAGACGCTCAGGTTCTCGATGTCGTCGGCCCGCCACAGTTGCGGCAGGAGTTGTATTTCAAGCCGCTGGTTGAGTGTGTCGGTCATTGCCAGCAGACCGACCTTCACACACACCGCCGCTGGGAATGTCGCTTCAACCCGCGCAAAAATATGGCGCGTGTGTGAATAGACTTCGTCGCCAATGGCAACATTCAACATATGCGGATGTGTCTGTATTTTCATAAGGGTATGTCGTAACATTAGCACAGAAAACAAGTGCAGTGCCACCGTGTGGCGCACTGCACCTGTATCTATTGTACTACATGTGTCCAGGACTATGCCTGAACCTATCCTGACAACGAGCCACCTGAGTATCGGGTATACCCTTCAGCGCAAGCCGGCGCGAGTGGTGGCGGCAGGCCTCGATCTGGCGTTGCAAGCGGGTGAACTGGTGGCGCTGCTTGGCCCGAATGGGGCGGGCAAGTCTACCCTCATCCGCACGATTGCCGCAATGCAGCCGCCACTTGATGGGCAGGTCTGGCTTGATGGGCAACCGGTCGCGCGCTTTGCCCCGCACGAACTGGCGCGGCGGCTCGCTGTGGTGTTGACCGAGCGGGTTGATGTGGGCAACCTCTCGGCGTATGGTCTGGTGGCGCTGGGTCGCCATCCCTATACCGACTGGCTCGGCACGCTGACACCGCACGATGAGCGTATTGTGCAGCAGGCGTTGCTGGATGTGGGGGCGGCAGAACTGGCCGAGCGCACGCTGCACGAGCTGAGCGACGGTGAACGGCAACGGGTGATGATTGCGCGGGCACTGGCGCAGGAGCCGCTGCTGCTGATTCTAGATGAGCCGACCGCCTTCCTCGATCTGCCGCGCCGTGTGGAGATGATGCGCCTGCTGCGCCAACTGGCCCACCGCACCGGACGAGCGATCCTGCTCTCGACGCACGACCTTGACCTGGCACTCCGCAGCGCTGATCTACTCTGGCTGATGGAAACCGGCGGCAAACTGCACACCGGCGCACCCGAAGACCTTGTGTTGAATGGGGCGTTTGAGGCAACCTTCCGGCGTGAGGGGGTGACCTTCGATACAGCGCACGGCACCTTTCAGATCAACCCGCCCCCGACCCGACGCGTCCGGCTGCTTGGGGAGGGGTGGTAGCTATCTGGACAGCGCGTGCGCTCGAACGGGCAGGCTGTGCGGTGATCGGGGCCGATGTGCCAACGGCGTTATCTATCCAAGTGCAGCAGCGTGATGGCCGCCCGTTGTGGGTGGCAACGCAGGATGGCATGCTGCACGAGTATACATCAGTGTATGAACTGGTGCGGGCGATCCGTGCGGGGCGATAGCCAGCCCACTACCCCTCGATCACCACAGCGTCAGTACCACCACCGAACGCGGCTGCACATTGTACTCGCGCTGATGATAGGGCAGCCGCACGCCGCGCTCGTGAATATTATCGGGCGATGGCAGGGATGTATCAATCGCACGGTGCCACTGCCGCCCATTCTTGAGGGGGATCATCTCAAAGGTGAGCGGTTCCCAGTAGGCATTTAGCATGACATGCAGATGCTCGGCATTGACCGGGAAGTGCAGCTCAAAGGCGAGACTGTGGGAATGGTAGTTCCAATCGGGTTGATTGAGCTTTGTCCCATGCCATGTGATCTCTGGCCCGCCGGGGTCAGTCCAGAAGCGCTGTTCACGGAAAAGCTGGTGCCGCCGATGGAAGCGCATCAGTTCGCGGAAGAAGTGCAACATGCCTTCCTCGCGCTTGACGTCGTTCCAGTTAAACCAGTTCAATTCGTTATCCAGCGCATAGGCATTGTTATTGCCATACTGGGTGCGCCGCACTTCGTCGCCCATCACAATCATCGGGGTACCGTGCGATACCATCAGGATGGTCATAAAGTTGCGTATCTGGCGCTCACGCAATGCTTCAATCGCAGGGTCGTCGATGGGACCTTCCACGCCACAATTCCAGCTCAGGTTGTCGTTCATCCCGTCGCGGTTGTTTTCGCGGTTGGCTTCGTTGTGCTTCTCAGTATAGCTAACCAGATCGTTCAGGGTAAAGCCATCGTGCGCCGTAATAAAATTGATGCTGCGGCGTGGGTCGCGGTTGGGCTTGGTGTAGATATTAGGACTCCCGCTGATAGACGCCGACAGATTGTAGACCATGCCAGGGTCGCCCCGCACAAAGCGACGCACATGGTCGCGGTACTTGCCGTTCCACTCGGCCCAGCGGTTGCCGATAAAGGTGCCCACCTGATACAGCCCCGCCGCGTCCCATGCCTCGGCGATAATCTTGGTACGCGCCAGCACCGGGTCGGTTTCAATATCCCACAGGATGGGCGGGTCTTGCAAGGGGTGGCCCTGTTCATCACGCGAGAGCACTGAGGCAAGGTCGAAGCGGAATCCATCGACGTGCATTTCCTGCACCCAGTAGTGCAGGCAGTCCATAATCATCCGCCGCACAATCGAATGGTTACCGTTCAGGGTGTTGCCCGTGCCGCTATAGTTTGCATAGAGCGATTGGTCGTGCTCTTCCAGAATGTAATACGTGCGGTTCTCTAGGCCGCGAAACGAGAGGGTCGGGCCAATATGACTGCCCTCGGCGGTGTGGTTGAAAACCACATCAAGAATCACACTGATGCCAGCACGGTGCAACGCCTTGACCATATCGCGGAACTCGTCAACCGGGCCAACAGGATCTTGCCGTGCACTGTAGCCACGGTGCGGCGCAAAGAAGGCAATCGGCTGATAGCCCCAGTAATTCGACAGCCCTTGTGGTGCATCCTGATGATCAAACTGCTGCACCGGCATTAGTTCAACGGCTGTGATGCCCAGTTCTTTGAGGTAGGGGATCTTTTCGATCAGGCCGGCATAGGTGCCGCGCACAGCGGGAGGTAGCCCAGATGTAGCCGAACGGGTGAAGCCGCGTACGTGCATTTCATAAATAATGGTGTTCTCGAAGGGGTAGTTCAGCGGTTCGTCCCCCTCCCAGTTGTAGGTTGTTGTATCAACCACCACCGATTTCATTGCAAAAGCGCAATTATCGCCGGGTTGCCGCGCTGCCTCGCGGTTGTAGTGCTCGTCATACATCAGCGCTTTTGCATATGGGTCAATCAATACTTTCGAACCATCGAAGCGCATGCCTCTATCGGGGGCGTATGGGCCGTAGACGCGATAGGCATACAATTGTCCTGCTGCCAGTCCTTTAACAAAGGCGTGCCAGTAATAAATAGTGCGGTTCCGTTCGGGGTGAAGTGTGATGACACGGCAGGGCACGGCATCATTGTGATGCTCAAACAGGAGCAATTCAACTGCCGTGCTATTGAACGAAAACAGACAGAAGTTCACCCCCTCTTGGTACACCGTGGCACCCATCGGGGAAAGGTAACCGGGCAGCACATCACTATCGCGGCGCGTTGTCATAAAAACAATCCTATCTTGCTACATAGCAAACGGCATAAATTTCGCTACTTCAAATTTATGTCTATTATATCACAGTTGATTACAAAAAATAATAATGATTTTATGTCTGGATATTATACATATAAAGTATTCAAATCCCGAATGAACAATTGATAAATATCTCAGAGGAGATCATGCAACGGCGTTCACCGGGGTGGCGCACACCAACACGCCCCGTCGTGCAGGCCACCGCGCTCAGGCATCGGCGACATCGGTCGTTTCCATCAGCGCCAGTTGCCGCGCCACTTCCTCAACCGCAATACGCTGCTTGCGGTAAAAGTCGGACTCGCTCATCGCGAGGCGGTTGGCAACCTCGCGGGTGCGTTTGCCCTGTAAAAAACGTAGATCGAGAATATTGTACAGCACCCATTCCTGGGCCGTCGGGTCAAGCTGTTCGTCGGGGCGCAGGTTGTTAATTGCCTGTCGCAAGACAGCCTGGAGCGCACGGGTTGGGCTACTGCCGTTGTCGCGCAGCGCCCGCCGCACCGACCGCAACCCGAGTAGCGGGCTATCGGAAAGTTTGGGGCCGCCCCAGTAGTGCGTCAGGGCATCTTTGACAAGCTGGGTAAAATCCGCGTTATTTGCCACTTCAATCTCACCGGGCGCAAGTGCAGCAGGAACATGCTCAAGCTGCGAGGTAAGCTGCTGCAAGCTTTGCATCTCTGGCCCCAATCCGCGCAACGTATCAAACAGGCGCTGTTGCAGATCAACGGTTGTGAGCGCGAGCTCAATCTGATGGGTGAGCGCATCGATCAGGGCCAGTACTTCGCGCACCGCTTTTCCATTCTCGCTGATGATGTCGGGCGTAGCTTCAACGCCTAACGCGCCCATAAAACGCTGATCAGGGCTCCACAGTGGCAACAGCCGGAAGCCATCACCCACCCAGCCTGTATCGATCACCGAAAGCATGCTGGCATTGTGTACCGGCGTATGTTCAAGTTTGGGCAACAGCATATCAAGCGGGTGGGTGTCGAGGAAGCGGCGAATAGCCTGCTGCGACCCACACGATGCTTGCAGGCTGTAGCCGCTGCTCCCCGGCACCACGACAAAGCCGGTCTCGACACCAAGCGACCCACACACCGCAATCAAGGTATTGTCGAGCAACTGGCGCAGGTCGGCACGGGTGAAGGTGCTACGTGGCAGGCTCCGCAAGTAGTTGATCTCGGCTTGATCCTGCTGAAAAACCAGTGCATCCAGGTACGACCGCACCCGCGAAATGATGATCGGCATCAGCACCGTCATCATCATCACCGCAAACGTAATCAAGGTATCGGCGGGCAGGCCGAGCCACGCTTCGAGGATGGGCACTACCTGCAACACCAGAATGATTGTTACGCCGACGAGCGGCCCGTACAGCCCCCAGCGGGCAAAGTCGTATTTAATGAGGCGGTCGGGCAGTAGAATGCCCTGGAAGGCCACACTGTAGGTCATTACCACCAGCATACCCATAATGCCCACGCTCACGGTGGAGGAGGCCAGCAGTACCAGCCATTGTGGTGCAACGCTCGAAAGGTAGCTTGTGACCGCCAGATAGGGGAACACCCCCAGACCGGGGGCCATAAATGATGTGACCAGATACGTCAGGCGGCGACGCAGGCCAGGGGTAAGCGCCTGTTGGCGTGCCTCCAGGATAGCACGTAGCAGTAGCAGCATGCTGAATAGGAGCCAGATAACATACACACTGAAGAGCGGCCCCGCCTGCGCCTGATTGACAACACTTTCGGGAATGCCACCCTGCACAACCAGATTAGTCGCGAGGGCCAGCGCAAAAAAGGCAATACTGCCAGCATAGCTACTGCGGACATACCAGCGCCAGCGTGCCTGACGGGGTGGCGATTGGCGGTTGAACGAGAGCGAGGTAGCAAGGTGGAGATAGGCCGCTGGCACCAGCGCAATGCCGACCCACTGTGCCCGTAACAAAAACTGGATTGTATCGGGGCGGGCGGCCCGCGCCACCAGAATATCGCCGCCATACACAAAGACAACACAGAGCAGCAGCACACAGAGTGCGCGTGCGGTGCCATTACGCCAGTTGTGAAGAGCGAGGTATGCAAACAACGAGAAAACGACGATGACCACTGCGGCATTGAGCAGTTCATTCACCATTTGCAGAAGTGCCAGTATATGCATAGGGGGTTATCACCACCGTAGCCCTGTTCGTGGGGTGCCCGAACAACAAGATCGTACCTAGTCGCAGTATTATACCATAGACACTCAGGCCGCCTTGCTGCGGGTATTTCTGCCATTAGAATGGGTTCTCCCCTGCTGATCTGGGCATGTAGACTATCAGCAGGCGTGGTATGATAGTTCAGGAACAATCGTTAGATAGAACTGATGCACTAGAATGCCCAGAATAGAACAAGCGGAAGAGGTGCTGACGCTTCACAATGACAGTGTGCGTAACGAGGTTATTATTGGCGTTATCCTCATCGTGCTGGGGGTGCTTTCGTTTCTTTCAATCAGCTACCTGTTTCAGTACACGCTACTGACCTGTGCGCCCGACGCGGAGCGCCGCATCAACTGCACCATCGAGCAGTTCCGGTTATCGGGCCAGCAAGTAACCGAAGTGGAAGATGTGCAGTCGGTGTATGTGGCGGCTATCGAAAGTGTGGGCACGGGGCGCTTTCAGGTGGTGCGCGACCAGATTGTACTGATCGGGGTGCGGCGCGATGTGACGGTACCTTATTTTTATAGTGCCAATTATGGCAAAATGCAAACGCTGGAAACACGGATCCGCAACTATCTTGCTGCGCCACGCGGTACTCTGCGCATGCGCGAGAATCATCAGGTAGAGCACGAGTTTCTGAATGTCATTGCAGGCGCGGCCCTTATCGCCATCGGGCACGCCCAGATAGCGCTCCAGGCGACGCGGTGGGTATTTGATAAATCAAGTGGGCAGTGGGTGATAACCCGGTATCGGGTAATGGGTCGTAACATCTTCACCGATAAGCCGTGCGCCGTGCGGCTGGAACGCAGCACCGACAAACGCCCGATCCGGCGAGGCGAGAAGCGCCGCTCGTGGATTGCGCTCAAGCTGTGCAGCGGGCAGAACCTGATTGTCACCCAGCGCTACAGCGACGACAACCCGGCAGCCGATCAACTCGAAGCACTGACGCGTCAGTTACGGGGGTTTTTGCAGGTATGACCGCCGACCTTCTCACCATCGCACAACAGCATATTACTACCGATACACCCCTGCCCGCAGCGGGTGCTATCTGGATGGCGCGCCTGGAAACGGCAGGGTTAGATATTGCCGACCTGGAAACGGGCGCTCTGGACGAGCATGAACTCGCCGAGCGCGAGGCCCAACGCCACCACTCGCGCCAGACGATAGAGAGCTACCGCACAGCGCTCACGCTCTTTTTGCGCTGGCTCGACCGCGAGGGGCGGGCAACCGTGGGGGCGCTGACGCTGGACGACCTGCTCAACTATGTGCGGGCATTACGCACCCGCACCTACGATCTCTCGCAGCAGGCCACCCGCCGCCACGAAAACGGCACTGCTCGCCAGCGCCTTGCACCGCGCACCATCTATGGCTACACCCGCCCGTTGCTGGGCTTCCTTACCCTGCTCGAAACGTATAATGCACTTGGCTTTCGTACCTCGGTAGCGCGGGCCGAACTGACACGCATCTTGCCGCGCCTGCCCGAACCCGTCGCCCCTACCCCGCCCGACCTGCGGCGGGTGGTCTGCTTCTACGACCGCCCCATCGAAGAGGACGACCGCACCGAGCGCCTGCATCTGATCCGCTTGCGGAATGCGGCACTGCTCCATCTGCTGTTTTCGTCGGGGGCGCGTATCTCGGAAGTACTCGGCCTGAATGTTGGTGATGTATGCCGCGACCGCCATATTCTGGCGCGGGTGAACGTGTATAGCAAAGGGCGGCAGCAGGGTATTATTTTTGTGCGGCGCAGCGCCGAGCGTGCCCTGGCAACTTACCTATCGGCACGCACCTACCCGCCCGCTGCTCTGCCGCTGTTCGAGTCGCTCGACCGCCGCACGGCAGGCACCCGCTTGAGCCGCACCAGTGGCTGGCGCATTGTGCATGCTGCCGCGAGTGCGGTGGCGGCGCGGATGGAGATTGAAGGCAAGCATGACGAAGCGGCCCTGCTGCGGACAACCTCACCGCACACCTTCCGCCACTTTGTGGGCTATCACCTGCTCAACGAAGGCGTTGATCTGGTCGAGGTCTCGCAGATTTTGCGGCACCGCAGCGTCGAGGTGACCCGCAGCTTTTATGCCCGCTACCGCGATATGCAGTTGCAAGAAGTCCACGACCAGTACAGCGCCGACCCGCTCGATTTTCCGGATGCTGACGAGATGGCACCCTCATGACTGATACCATCGAACTGACGATTGACGGTATGGCCCAGGGCGGCGCAGGGGTTGGGCGCTGGCAAGGGCAGGTTGTTTTTGCGCTAGGCGGCTTGCCCACCGAACGGGTGCGGGTGCAGGTGCAGCACAACAAAGGCAACTATCTGCGCGGGGTCGTGGTGGACGTAGTGGAAGCCGCGCCCGAACGCATCCCGCCGCGCCTGCCCACCAGCGACCATATGCCCTGGCAACACATCGACTATACGGCACAGGTGGGCTTTAAAGAAACGATCCTGCACGAACAGATCCGCAAGCACACCGGCATCGCCAACCCGCCCATCCTGCCAATGCTGTCGGCTGCGCGTCCCTGGCACTACCGCAACACGGCCCGCCTGCATCTGGCAGCCACACGCGACGGCGTACAGATTGGCTACTATGCCAGCGGGAGCCACACCGTGCAACCCCTGC
>JAAUSQ010000083.1 GCA_012033195.1 Chloroflexaceae bacterium | reverse complement strand
TGCCCCTTTCCCCACTGAAGGGGCGAGGGGGAGCGCCCGGCGCTGAAGCACCGGGCCTCGCAGCTGAGTTTTGCGCTGTGCGCTTCTATCGCCCGCCGGGGCTATCCTCCGCCCCTGGCCCCTCGCCTCGCGTTTACTTAATTCACACACACGGGCGCGTATCGACTGGCCCCGCAAACGTGATGCGCTCCTGATCGCGCAGAGACCCCTGGCAGAAGTGCGCATTACCACCCAGCAACCCGAAGGCCCGCTCGAAGTAGGCTTGCATCTCGGCATTGAAGAAATCAAGCGGGTTGATGGTGTAGCCCGGATTGACCGCAGGCTGGTTGTTGTCGGTGTTGCCGAGCAAGTTCTGCGGCACGGGGCGCACTTCGAAATGCAGGTGCGGCCCGCCGTAGTCGCCCGAAAGCGTGACCACTTCGCCGGGGCTGACACGCTGCCCTTTCTGCACCCGCACCTCCGACGAGTGCCCATAGATGGCGTACAGGTTGCCGTAGCGCACAATGGCAATCTGCGGCGGTGACCCGCCGAACGGTGCGCTTGAGCTTGGCCCGGCGTACACCACCAGACCATGCCCGATAGACAGCAGCGGCGTGCCCACTGGTACCGCAAAGTCGATGCCGGGGTGCCGTCCCTGGGTGGCACCGTAGAAGCGGCGGCCCTGCCCCGCCGACCATTTGGTATAGCCGTAGAGTTGCGAAATGCGCGGCTGACCAGCCACTGGCAACATCGCAAAGACCGGACGATCAGCGCCGACCGCACTGGCACTGGTTGATACATCGGGCGGCACAAACAGCCGCGTTGGGGTGGGGGCAGTGCTGATGATGAAGGTATCGGGGCGGGCCAGCGTGTGCTGCCGCTCAAATTCCTTGCTGTCCGACTCTTTAAAGATAACTTCGCGGGCAAACACCTGCACCTCAATTGCCGAGCCTTCAAAGTCCACGCTATAGACTGCCGAGAGCGGGACGCCCAGTTTTTCGCGCACTGCCACGGTATGCGCCGGGGTGCCGCTCTGGTAGGGTACACCCACCATCTGATAGGTATCGGCCCAGAGCGCCTCCGCAAGTTCGCCGGGGGTGGTCTCGCTCAGCTTGCGAACATCCGACCAGTTCGGCACCAGGGTATAGAGCGTGTCGCGGGCAAACACCTGCACACTGTATTCGCTGCCCGCGACGGTGATGCGATGCGCGGGGCCAAGTGGCGGGCCAAGCCGTTCGCGCACGGCCCGCTGATGAAAGGCCACTCGTGGTTAAAGGTCTGCCCGACAGCCTCAAATGCCGCCTTGAGCATCTCGTAACCAAAGCCACTTGATGGTACATCGTTTCCGAGGGTATCGTACAGGTTGAACACTTCCGACCACTTTGGCACCTCGTTAAACAGGATTGCACCAGCGAAGGGCTGCAAGGCATACTCCTTGCCTGCAATCGACGTGCGTTGCCCTTTTGCCAGCGGTGCGCCCAGGTCGTGGCGGGCTGCATAGAGCGGGAAGGCCCAGTCTTCGCGGAAGCCCTCGCCACGCTGCCGATAGGCTTCGCGGTGCAGCATCACCCAGAACTGCTGCGCCTGTGCGGTGCCTTCAATCGAGCGGGAATACAAAATGAGCTTATCCGGTTCGGGCGGCGGCGGTGGCTGGTCGGGCATATCTTTGTCGGCGGCAGCGGTTGGCGCGGCAACCCGTACCGCAGCATCGGCATCGGCACCCAGGCTGCGGGTCTGTTGCTCGACAGGGCGCGGCGGCTCCTGGCGCGGCTGCACCCGAAACGCCTGCTCCCATGATGGCTTGCGCATCAATCGCACCAGCACCACCATTGCCCCGACGAGTGCCAGTATTCCCAGAATGCGCCAGAGGGTTTTCATTGTGTCTCCTTGAGTATGCAAGTTACCTTACTTTACCGTACCGCTTACCCACCGCGAATCATCTGCATGCGGTTGACCAGTTTGGTGCCATACTCGGCGTCGTTTGTCCAGCGGTTGCTCAGTGCGCCAATCGTTTTGGCCGACCCACGCAAGTTTGCCTCAATACGGGCATGGCGCGGGTTGCGCTGCATCATAGCGCGTTGGGCATCGTTGGCTTCGTCGTCGCGCAATGCAAAGGCCAGCAACTGCGCGATATGGGCTTGCACCGAGGCTTCCCAGGTATCAAACGATAGACCACCCTCCTGACGCACGCCCAGGCCCGCCGGGTTGCGGCGCGGACGTGCAGCCCACTGCGACTGCAGCGCATCGGTTTCGAAAATGCACTGCGATGCTGCCAGGAACGGATCAACGCCGACAGTCGGTGCATACTTCCAGTAATAACTCATAATGAGATCAACATCATTGACGTATTCTGAGGTGCTGGTCAATTGCTTCTTGATAAAGGTCACCGCACTGGACTGTGTGCCCGATGCTGGCCCGATAATCGGCAGGTTGACACTGAGCGCAGTAGTCGGTTGCGGCTCGGTGGCAGCAGGGGCCGGCGACGGTGTTGCAGGTGCGCCCGACTTGAAGCGCTGCCACTCACGCTGAAGCACACCAATATAATACTCGTTGGTGATGGCATTACCGGGACAGGTCGGCTTGTTATAGTCGCGATGGCCCGATACGCCACCCGACATGCGCCGATGAGCGATTTCAAACGTGCCGAGCCGCTCTTTCAGCACTGCAACGGTATGACCCACCAACCGCTCAACTGGTTCGGGCCAGCGCACGCGGGTATAGTCGCCCACCACTTCAATGCCTATCGAATAGTTGCCGCGTCCATCGCCGTTGCCCTCGGCGGCGTGGATGCCCTGATGGTACATTGGCGTAAAGAGCCAGATCCAGCGCTCATCAATAAAGAGGTGCGGCCCACGATCCCAACGCAGACTGTTCTGATAATAGCTCTTGATGCCAGTAAGCTGGCGCAACCGCTTGGCATAGATCTGCTGTTCGCTCAGGCCGTCCTCGTTGCTATCCCAGGTGGCATGCTGGGCACGGGCCTGGCGGGTATCGGGAATAGCGGTGTGATGGATGACCACAAATGTGGGCGGGCGCGAACCAAAATTGTAGGTACGGACGTATTCGGTAAACTGCTCAGCCTTCATTCCCTGCCCAATGTAGAGGAACTGACCGCGCCCACGGGGAGTACTGCCGATATCGTCCTCGTCTTCGTGCGGCAGCAACCCCTCGAAGAACTCTGGCGGCAGGTCGCGGGTCGCCTCATCACCAACCATTGACGGCTGTTTGAGCGACTGGCTTTCACTGGTAGAAACAGGTGGAACCGCTTCGGTGGCGGGCAGTGCAGGCGCAGGTGGCGGGGCAGGTACTGCTGTTTCCTGGGTGACGGGTTGCGCCTGGGGTACGGTGGTTATGTTCAGGTGCAGGCGGGCTTTACCTTCGATCTGGAGCGACAGGGTGATTCCGGCGATGTTCAGTTCTTTAGTCTCGATATTCATCGTCTTTTCCTCGGATGCTTTTTCGGGCACTGGCATAGCGGTTTCCTGTATCGTTGGTGTCGGGGGCGCTGCTGCTGGTACAGGGGGCGGTGCTGTTTCGGGCGGTGGCGTAGAACGCCGTGTTGCCGTGCTGCTAGCTGGCGACGGTGCCACCACCGAACCTGTACGGGTGAGAAACGGGCGGGTTTTATTAGCGGCACTGCCCTCAAGTTGTGGTATCTGGTCGAAGTTTTCGGCTTGCAACCGCGCCCGCAACTGGTCGAGCAGAGCAGCATACGACAGGTTGCCGTCGGTGCTGCGGAGCAGATTGGTGAGATGAAAGGTCAGCGCACCAAAGAATTGCCCCTCGAAGCGGGCATCGGCAGCAAGCTGATCGGAACGCGCCGCCGAGATCAGTACGGCAAAGTCGTTTGTTTCATCGGTGATGGATAGGCCGCGCTGATCGTACTGCTCCATCAGGGTGCTTACTTGCGAGCGCAGGTCAATGCCGGTTACCCCACGCATCCGCAGGTCGGCTTCAACCTGGAGCTGATGCTCGGTGCGCCGGTCGGAATAGTCCCACGCTGCCTGATTGATGCGGCGCTGCTCGTTTTCGTCGGGTAGCAGGCGACGGTAAACAATATCGTTGGTGCTGTTCAGCGGGAAGTGAATACCTCCCGAATGGCAGCAGTCCATTGTCAGTACCAGATGGGTGACGGGATCGAAGCTATTGTACAACTGGCGTAGTTCGTCATCAATGAGTACTCCGGCGGTTTTGTAATCGTAGAGCGCCAGTGCTTCGGCCTTACCATCTGGCTCGGTGCCGGTCGGGTCGGCAACCTGAATACCGTGCCCCGAATAGTGGAACAGGCGCAGGGGCGGCGTGCTATCGCCATCGGGTTCGGCCAGCCAGCGCAACCCCTCCCGAATGCCTGCCACGGTTGCGGCATCGTCGGTCAGGATACGGAGATGGCGCTGGTCCAGTCCGTATAGGTGCTGCAAAGATCGCGCATACGGTGAACATCGTTGACACACCCACGCAGCGGGAGTTGCTGGTATGCGTTGATGCCCACCAGAAGTGCTTTTAAGCCCACAGGTGGTTCCTTTCGTTGCACATAGAGGATGGTTGCACGCCCGCAACGTATGGCCTGCCAGCATACCGTGCATCGCGTGATGGTGAAATAGTGGAAGAGGAGCATCGGAACCACGGCACGCTTCTGGCAGCATCATCATCGACAGACCTCAGATACGGGATTATCCAGCACGACTACAGGCGAAAGATGCTATCCATATACGACGGTCATACCTATCATAGCATACCCTTACAAGTACAGGTTGTGAGGGTATGCTGCCAGCTACTCAACTCAGATTGCTGGCAATTGCGTGCATCATTTGCTTCAGGCTGATTGGTTTGCTGAGCGAGGCGGTTGCACCCGCTGCGAGCAGGCGTTCGTGGTCGTCGGGCAGGCCGTGGGCCGTCAGCGCGATAATCGGCAGACTTGCCACCCGGCTATCGGTGCGAATACGGCGTAACACTTCGAGGCCATCAATATCGGGAATCTGGATATCCAGCAAGACCAGCCGGGGTGTCAGGGTGGTGATGGAGGTGAGCGCCGCCATTCCATTGGTGACAGTGCTCACCCGGTATCCGTAGATATTCAGGTAATCTTCAATGATACGGCTATTGGAGGGATTATCTTCGACGAGCAGAATGTGGGGGCGTGGATCATCAGTGGCACCAGCGTTATTCTTGCTGCCGTTCGCAACCACAAGGCTCGTTTGTGTGTCTGGATGAACAACGTGCTGTGTATTGGCATACATCGGCAGCGTGACGGTAAAGCGGCTCCCACTGCCTGGTGTACTCTCCACACTGACGCTCCCGCCGTGCAGTTCGATCAGGCTGCGTACCAACGTAAGGCCCAGGCCAGTGCCCTCGAAGTTCCGGCTCAAGGAGCTATCAATCTGTACAAACGGCTTGAAAAGTTGATCCATCCGGTCGGGCGGGATGCCAATACCGGTATCCCACACTACAAAAGAAATGCACTGCTGTGGCATATCGCCGGAGATGTCCAGACCAATCCGGCCCTTTTCAGGGGTAAACTTGACGGCGTTGCTCAGCAAGTTGATGAGGATTTGCTTCAGGCGGCTTACATCGGCGCGTATCACACGGGCAGATGGGGCGATTTCAAAGCTTACGTCAATCTGCTTGTGACGTGCGGCTGATTCAACCATCCGCAGCGCCGAGCGACAGACCTCGTGAATGAGGACTTCTTGCAGGTTCAGTTGCACCTGTCCAGCCTCGATGCGGGTCACATCGAGAATATCATTGATCAGGGCCAGCAAATTCTGGCCGCTGGTTTCAATCATCTGCAAGCCATGCTGCTGACGTTCGTTGAGTTTGCCATACACCTCGTCGCGCAGTGCCTCTGTCATACCCAGAATAGTATTGAGCGGCGTACGCAGCTCGTGGCTCATCATTGCCAGAAACTCATCTTTCACCCGCATGGCGCGGCGCAGTGCGGTGTTGGTGTGGCGCAGGTCGGCGGTTTGCACTTCGACCTGCCGCTGCAACGTGGCACGTTCGGCATGCATTGCATCTTCGATACTCTTACGCTCGGTCACGTCGAGCGATGCAATCTGAAGGGCATCATTTCCGCGATAGATGATCGGGGTAGCTGCACTTTCAAACCAGCGCAGTTCGCCATCTGCTCGCCGGAAGCGATACCGAATATGCCGCACCGTGTTTTTCTCAGGGGGGGAACGCTGATGCAGCACATCCTGATAATGCTCGTAGAGCATTTCTAGATCGTCGGGGTGGACATCGCTCGAGAATGTATCGATTGTGCAAGCGAACAATTCGCTCATCGAGTGTCCAGTCATGGTGACGACGGCTTCATTCGCAAAGACAACCCGCTCATCCTGCAAAATCACCAACCCCTGCAATGATTGCTCCACCAGTGAACGGTACGCGGCTTCGACCTGAAGCAGTTCGGTGATATCGGTTGCAATGCTGCCGATGTGCGAAATACGGCCCTGTGTATCGTAGACCGGGAAGATGGTCAGGGCAAAGCTACGCTGTTCACTATTTACTTTGACGTGTTCTTCGACCTGCACAATGGTGCCCGTGTGCAACACCGCCTGATCATAGGCATGCCACGCCGCCATAAAATCATCGGCGAAGTTGACAACATACTCGCTATCAACGAGTTGTTCCGGGTTCAGGTTGAGTAACTCGGCGGCCCGGCGGCTGAACAGGACGTGATTACCGCGTCGGTCGCGCACGTCGATGATAGCGGGGGAGTAATCGAGGAACGCATGTAACAGCGACTGACTGCGATGCAACTCTTCTTCAATCTGACGCTGAGCCGTAATATCGCGAATGATTGAATACATTGCAATGCGGTCGCCATTATCGATGATAAAGCCAATCCGCGACTCGATGGTCATCAGGCGGCCATTGCGGTGGCGAAAGGTCTGTACTACATTACTGGATGCATCCGGATTTGCAAAGAGTTCTTTGTAACGCGCCAGTGCGGTTTCCGGGTCGTTGTAGGGCAATATACTGCTGTAAGGTTGACCAATCAGCTCGTGCAGGCTGATGTTATAGAGCTTGCAGAATGCAGAATTCGCCGCGAGGATAGTGCCTTGCGGGTCGGATACTACAACCGCATCGGTCATCCCTTCCCAGATAAACTGCTCGTGGATAGGACGGGTAGACAGTACTGTTTGCCGATGCTGTGCCTCAGCCTGCTCAAGTTCGGCAACGCGCCGCCGTAGCCGTTCATTTTCTGCACGCAACAGATCGAGCGTTACATCCATATACCGCCTGCTCCTGAACGTGCACCGGATGTGCTACATTGTACCGCCAATCGTTGTACCCTATTAAATAAAAAAAAGTGTTTGTCAGTCAAGGCGACCCATTGCCAGGCGACCGACTCTGTACTTTTTCAGGAATACGCTATAATAGCTCCTATCTATTATACACCATTTTGATACAAATCCCCTATACTACTCTTATAACGCTATAGCATAATAGTCCTGATTGCATCCTTCAGGTTTATCATTTGTTTCAAGCAATGTGCATAAAATGCAAATGTTACAATATGCTACTTTTCCGGTTACATATAAATAAACGTGTGATTTTTTTATTCAGGGAATAATACGACTATCGTGATAGCAGGCGTTCAATTGTTTCGAGGAGTTTTTTCAGGCTGACAGGCTTGCTGAGGTAATCATTCGCCCCTGCCTCCAGACAGCGCTCACGGTCGCCGGGCATTGCAAGGGCCGTCAATGCAATAATCGGGATGGTCGCAAACGATGGATTAGCCCGAATGCGGCGCATCGCCTCCAGGCCATCCATCACAGGCATCTGCACATCCATCAGGATAATATCGGGCCGTGCTTTCTGGAGTTGTTCAAGTGCCTCATAGCCGTTGTGAGCGATAGATAGGCGATACCCCCGTAGCGGCAGGTAATCAAGCAACATTTGCATGGTTACTTCGTTATCATCGACCAGCAGTACAGAAGCACCTTCGCGGGTGGCAGCGGCAGGCAACCGGGCCTGGGATGCGCCCATTTCGCTGGCTTCAATAGCTACCGGAGAGTTGTCGGGCGTGGCCCATGGCAGCGTAATGATAAAGCGACTCCCCTGGTTGATAGCACTCTTGACGCTCACGCTACCGCCGTGCAGTTCGGTCAGCCGCGCTACCAGTGCGAGGCCCAGCCCCGTGCCTTCGTAGCGCCGATTCAGCCCGCTCTTAAGTTGTACAAACGGCTCGAAGATCTGCTGCTGGTCTTCGGGCGAAATGCCAATACCGGTATCCCAGACGGTAATAGTGATACGCTGCTGGTCTTGATCGGCGCGTACCTCCAACCCGATGCGCCCCCCTTCTGGCGTAAACTTGACCGCATTGCTCAACAGATTGACAAGCATCTGCCGAAGCCGTCGTTCATCTGCCACAATGGTCTGCACTGCCGGGTCGATTTGCTCAACAATTTGCAACCGCTTTTTATAGGCGCTCTGGCGCACAAATTGCAGGCTTTCTTTGCACAGCCGCATCATCGATACCGGGGCCAGTTCCAGATCGCTCCGGCCTGCACCGATTTTTGCGAGGTCCAGGATCTCGTTAATCAGGCCAAGTAAATGCTTCCCGCTGCTGTGGACGGTGGCGAGCAATTCACTCTGGCGTTCGGACAGAGGGCCATAAATCATCTCGCGCATTGCTTCGGAAATGCCCAGAATAGCATTGAGCGGCGTACGCAGTTCGTGGCTCATATTTGCCAGAAACTCATCTTTCATCCGATTGGCGCGGGCCAGTTCTGCATTGAGCAAGCTCAACTCGCGGGTACGGGCCTGCAATTCGGCCTCGGTGCGCTTGCGCTGCGATACATCGCGGGAAGTGGTCTGCAAATAGGCCACGTTGCCATTACTATCGTGTACAGGGCGGGTCTGGGTTTCAAACCAGGTGTAGGTGCCATCTTTGCGGCGGATACGGTATTCAATAACATTGTCCAGGCTCCCCTGCAACGAGGGTTCGTGGGAGAGCCGACGGATGCGCTCAATATCTTCTTCGAAAAAGAGTTCGTAGGGCGAGCGTCCGATCAACTCGATAGGTGTATACCCCAGCAGGTCGGTCACCGCGTTGGAAACAAAAATATAGATCCCTGCGCTATCGTGCAGGCAGATCATATCACGCGAGTTTTCGGAGAGCAATCGATAGAGCGACTCGCTTTCGCGCAGGGCCGACTCAGTGCGGCGACGCTCTTCAATCTCGTCTTCCAATTCGGCGGTGCGTTCGTGGACGCGTTCTCCCAGCGTGTAGCTCCATTCCTCAAGCGCCAGGCGTGCTTCTACCTCGTTGGTCACGTTCTGGACCAGCGAAAGCACCGACACAATTTGACCAGCCTCATTGCGTAGCACCGAGTTGTACCACTCGCACCAGATCACCGATCCATCTTTGGTAATATTACGATTACGATTGACCGCACGCGGCAGGGTGCCATCAAGTAACTCTTGCGCTACCAATAACACCATGTCGCGATCTTCGTGATAGTCCAGATCAAATTCTTCCCAGGTTTTCCCCAGTACCTCTTCTGCTGTCCAGCCGAAGAAGTCTTCGGCCTGCGATGACCAGCGCCGCAAGCGGTGATTGTGATCCCATTCAATCACGGCAAGTGGCGAGTTTTCGACATGAAAAAAAAGCTCCTGATGGGCACGGCGCAGTTCAGCAGTTTGCTGTTCAACCCGCCGCTCTAATTCATCTTTGTAGTGGCGCAACTCCTCTTCCATGCGCTTACGTTCGGAGATATCAAACCAGATTCCGGCAGTGACCGTATTACCTTCGGCGATAGTAGGCACAGGAAATTTGCATGTCAGATAGGTTACCGAGGAAGTGTCTGAAAGAAGCGCCGGATGTTCGGTAATCAGGGCATTGCCCGTCCTTATCACATATTCTTCTTCTTTCATCTCGCGGGCCAGGAGATCGGTTGGCAAGAAATCGCGTTCACGCTTCCCAAGTACCTGTCGGGCTTCGAGATGGGCCGCCGAGAGCCAGCGTTGATTGGCGATGATATACCGACCATCGGCATCTTTGATATAAATACCTGCTGGCGCATGCTCAATCAGGGCACGCAGAATGGCCTGCGTGCGGCGCAGGTTCGCATCAAGCTGTAAGATATTGCTGACATCACGCACCAGTACCCCAACAGCATACGGTTGTTGTGTGTTATCTTCAATGTCGAAGGCCATCACTTGCTCATCAAACGTGCTCCCATCCTGCCGGGTATGGGTCAGCACGCCTGTCCAGTTGCCGTCGCCGCTGACGTTGCGGATAAGGTCAGTAAGGGTGTCGGTTGTGGTTTGCTGCGTATCGTGGATCAGGGTCTCGCGGATCGCGGTATGGGGAGTCAGGCGGGCACGCAGGGCCGCATTGGTATAAAGAATTGTTCCGGTTGTATCTGCCATGCCAATGCCATCGGGCAAGGCTTCGAGGAGCCGTTCGAGCAACCCGTAGTTGTGCTCTATCTCTTCGACCCGACGACGCAGACGTTCGTTTTCTTCACGCAGCGCTTGTACCAGTTCGGTTTCGGCAGACACGAGGCGCTCCTCTTCCTAGCAGCGAATCCAGGTGGGATAGTTATACATACAGGATTTAATGCTGTATGTATAAAAGATTATATTCTTACTTCTGCATAGAGATAAAGAAAAACAATGTTTGAAAAGCAGAATAATTCAGGTAACCGCTCTCATGAGAGAGTACGGCGGTCTGAGAATATATTCTGGATTTGTAAGAATTTTTTATACTGCTCTTATTTATAAGATAATCCCAAATCTCATACCCAGCCTACAGGGTTTGAAAGGGTATCGAATTGTGTATTCTATTGTATCAAATTATTATAATTCTGGCACCTTTTCATTTTTTGCAAATTCAGGTAAACGACTTATTTGTGAAAGAAATAAAACGGTTATCCAAATTGTATACAGTATATACTGTATATGCAATATTACACATATCGTGATAATACCTGATCTATCGATACCGAATACATCGTGCCAAACAAGTTGAGGTGATTGAGAAGGTGATACAGATTATAGACATCACGCCGCAGTGCTCTATCGGGGGCAGTAGGCCATGTCGCTTCATACGCTTCGTAAAAAGCGCGTCCGAACCCGCCAAATAGTTCGGTATAGGCCAGTTCTGCTTCACGGTCACCGTAATAAACTGCCGGATCAATCAGCACTGGTTCACCCTGCGGGCCTGCAATCACATTGCCAGACCACAGATCACCATGCAGCAGGGCGGGTTGACGCTCCACACCGCCGAGCAATTCATCCAGACGCACCAGCAACCGATCCAGGTTGCGGCGTTGTAGTATTGATAAATAGTTGTTGTGTTCAGCCAGCACAATCTGTGGACGCAGGCGGTAGTCGCGAAAGAAGGTCACCCAGTTGGTTTCCCAACTGTTAATCTGGGGCGTCGTCCCGATGTAGTTATTGTGATCCAATCCATATGCTGGCGGGTAGTGGGGTGATGCCCCCTGCTTATGGAGCATCGCAAGCTGTTCGCCCAGCAGCGCCTCATTGCCGTGCCGCGATGAGCGCCGCGCAGGTTCAATCCACTCCATTAGCAGAAAGCCGGGATACTGCTCGGTAACTTCCGAGAATGCAATTACATCGGGCACGCGTACCGTCCCCACGCTCGCTAGCAGTTGCAAGCCGAGCATCTCGGTCGTGAAGATATGCTGCGGCGGGTTGGAGTGCCACTTCAGCAAATAACTGAGTTGTGCCGTATCCAGCCGTAACGCATTATTGATGCACCCGCCGCCAATGCTACGCACGCGCTGCAATGGCGTTGTATCTCCTGAACGCGCAAGTGCGTCCATTATCGGGACGCGTAACGCCACGGGAAGATCTGGCATAGTTACCCCAAACAAATTTAGTCAAAAAATCGCTTATGCATTATACTACAGACACAATACACGCCCTACAAGCGTAAAGCGTGTATCATACCAGCATAATGACAATTTTCAAAAAATGATAATTGTGAATGAGCCGCGTTTAACTTATGCTGAAGGCAAGCGGTACACTTCGTGCCCATCTTGAGTAACCAGATGATACCCGCTTGAACTCATTACAAATTGATACTCATTCTCCTGATCCTGCGACACCACCCGCGCTACCTGCGTTTCACCGCTCTCATTGGTCATCAGAAAAATACGCGGCACTGCATCCGGTGTCGGGCGCACCCCGGACACGCGGCGGTCGGCACGCGTAACTAGCCGGCTAAACAGAAACGGCAGGCTCAACAGCAAACCCACTAACCCCACCAAGATTGCCAGACCGATAGAGGATACCAACAGAACGGTAGCGGTCACGACGGCAGCCAGCACCATCAGGGCCAGACCGACCTGCCGCACGGGTGGCAGTGATGTATAGACTGTAGACATGATTATACTTTCTATGTATAGGTATGATACTAAAAAATAATGAGTATCATAATCGGCTTTACACCTGATCGATAGCTTCCTAACCTTGTTGTATTCATGGTAGCATTCTGACCATATATCAATGTTAGCACCCTGTTAGCAGGCTGTTAGAATCTGTACAGGTATTCGGGTGAACACGTTCACTCTGTGAAATATATCACGATGTAACTGTGTTCACTTTTCTGGTATAGTATACGCAGAACAGACCAGAAACCTGTTCACCTGTACCGAGAAGAGAGGAGAACATTATGCACCCGCCCCGTCCGTGGCATCTGCTACGGTCTGCCTACAAGCTGACAATAGCCCTCATGATAGCAGGGTTGCTCGCAAGCTGTAGCGCTGGCACATCCGCACCTGTTGGAACCAGCGAGGCAGAGGTGCGCCCGCCCAGAGCGGCGAACCTGCTGTTGTCCGTCTGGGGTATGTCCCTGTGATGATTTACGCCCCACTCTTTGTTGCAATTGAGCGTGGCTACTTCGCTGATGAAAACATCACCATCGAGCCAACCCCCATTCAGGGTGGCAGCGATTCGGTGGTGCAGCTTGCTGCTGGTAACTTCGATGTTGCGATTGGTGGGGCAGGCGCGGGACTCTTTAACGCCGCCGCCCAGGGTGTTGAATTTACGATTGTTGCGCCGATGCACAGCGAGCGTCCGCCGTTGACAAGTCCGCTGGTCATCAGTGCCAACCGCACCGACGAGATCCAGCGCATTGCCGACCTGCGCGGCAAGCGTGTTGCTATCAATGCAACCGGGGCGGCTACCGAATACTGGCTGGGGCAGGCACTCGAACAGGCTGGGCTGACCTTCGATGACATTGAACTACAGACCGTCGCCTTCCCGAATGTCAGCGCAGCACTGGAGAGCGGCACACTGGATGCCTCTATTCTGGGCGAGCCGCTTGTGACGATTGCCGAAGACCAGGGCCTGGTTGCGGTGCTCGCCGAGGATTTCATCGAGGGCTTTTTTGCAACCTATGTCTATATGAGTGAGCCGCTGCTGGAAGGGCGACCGGAAGTTGCACGCGGCTTTTTGCGGGCCTACCTACGTGCCTGCCGCGATTTGCAGGGCGATTATATGACGCCCGAAATTGCCAAGATCGTTGAAACGTACACACAGGTACCCGCCGATGTCACCCTGCGTGCCTCGCCTGCCCAGTACGACCCGAACGGTACTGTTCCGCTTGACAACCTGACAACGCTGCAAGCCTACTTCCTGGAGCGGGGACAGCTTGAATATGCTGCGCTGCTGGATGTGACCGCGTTTACCAATACCGAACTGGCCGCCGAAGTTGCCCGCGAACTGGACAGCGAAATCAGCAACGGCGACACGTCCAGCGACGATTATGATTACTAGATAGGTGGGAACTGGTCGAAATAAAGGATCACCAATGAGTAGCAGGAAGATCGAGATAGCGCAGATACAACTGACCTACCCGGCCCGCGCCCGCAGTGCTCCCGTTGAAGCACTGGCGGGCGTTTCGTGCACTGTCGCAGCCGGCGAACTGGTCAGCATTGTTGGGCCGAGTGGCTGCGGCAAAACATCACTGCTGCGTATCCTGGCAGGTCTGGAACACGCCACTGATGGTAGCTTTCGCATCCATACCAGCGACCTGCAACGCCCGACCGTGTCGATGGTGTTTCAGCAGGCGGGGCTGTTCCCCTGGCTAACGGTTGAGCAAAATGTAGCCTATGGGCTACAGATGCGAGGCCTCGCAAAAGCGCAACGCCTGGACATAGCGCAGCACTGGCTGCGGGCGATGGGGCTGGAACGCTTCCGCACGGCGTACCCGGCACAGCTTTCGGGCGGCATGCAGCAGCGCGTCGGGCTAGCACGGGCCTTTGCCTACAACGGCGAGGTACTGCTGATGGATGAGCCGTTCGGGGCGCTCGATGCCCAGACACGGCTTGAACTACAACAGGTATTGCTTGAACAGTATGAGCAGGCCGATCAGACTGTGCTAATAGTGACTCACAGCATCGAAGAGGCGCTGACCCTGAGCGACCGGGTGCTGATTATGTCGGCGCGTCCTGGTCGCATTCTGGCCGAAGTCGCCGTACCATTCGCCCGCCCGCGTGATGCTATCGCGCTACGTTCTGACCCGGCCTTCAGTGCGCTGGTTGCCGATATCTGGGGCGTGCTGCGAAGTGAAGTTGAACGCGCACGTACAGCAGAACTGACTGCTGCCTAGCTCAAGGAGGAGCAATGAACCGCAATCGCTGGTTAACACTCGTATCGCCGCTGTTGCTGCTGGCCCTCTGGGAGCTTGCAGTCTGGGCAGGCTGGCTCAATCCAGTCTTTTACCCGCCGCCTTCCGAAGTGCTGGTCACATTCTGGGAGCAGCTTGTCAGTGGCGAACTACTTGCACATATCGGTATCAGCCTGCTGCGCATCGGGGCAGGGCTGTTGCTCGGTGGGGTGCCTGCCATTGTGCTCGGTCTGTTGATGGGGATTAATCCGGTGGTACGTGCTCTGATGCAGCCGCTTGCCGTTGCGATCTATCCCATCCCGAAGATTGCGCTGCTGCCGCTGGTGATCGTGGTGCTTGGCCTGGGCGAGGCCAGCAAGATCGCTACCATTGCCATTAGCGTCTTTTTTCTGGTAGTACTGAACGTGGTCGCCAGTGTGCAGCAAGTCGAGCCGCGCCATTTTGAGGTGGCACGCAGCTTTGGCGCACGTTCCCGCGACCTGTTCTGGACAGTGGCGCTGCCCGCCAGCATTCCCGGCATTATGAACAGCATCAAGCTGGGCGTGGGCTTTGCGCTGACGCTGATTGTGGGGGTTGAGTTTGTTGGTGCCAATGAGGGGATCGGCTGGTTTATCTGGCGTGCCTACGAACTATACGCCATTGACCGCATGCTGGCTGGACTAATTGCCGTTGCGTTGGTGGGCTGGGCCATCACTGCCCTGCTCGATGAACTGGAGCGCCTGCTGCTGCCCTGGCAGGCATCGGGCACACACACAACAAAGAGGAGAACCGAACCAATGCTTGCCACACTCACAACGTGGTTTATAGCCTCGCGCCCCTGGAGCTACACTGCTGCGGTTATTCCGGTGGCACTCGGAACGATTGTTGCAGCGTATCAGGGCGCGTTTGATGTCTGGATCTTCTTGCTCACGGTGGTCGGCTCGGTGCTGTTGCAGGCCGGCACCAACTTCGCCAATGACTATTACGACTTTATCAAGGGCACCGATAACGCCGCCTCGCTTGGTACGGGTGGGATTGTCTTCAAACACAACATCAGGCCGATTCAAGCGCTCTTTGCCAGCCTGATCTGCTTTGGCATCGGCTCGGTCATCGGGCTGTATCTGGTATGGGTGGCTGGCCCGCTGATCCTGTGGATTGGTATTGCCAGTGTGCTGATTGGCTTCTTCTATACAGCGGGGCCGTTTGCGCTGGCCTATGTCGGCCTGGGCGAAATTGCCGTGTTCATCTTTATGGGGCCAGTCATCGTGATGGGGTCGTACTATGTGCAGATGAAGGAATTGTCGTGGCCGATTGTACTGATCTCGCTGCCGATTGGCTTTCTGGTGGCAGCTATTCTGCATGCCAACAACCTGCGCGACCTCGACAACGACCGCAAGATGGGCAAGCGCACGCTGGCAACGGTGCTGGGCCGTGCGGGGGCCAACATTGAATATTATGTTTTGATTGGTGGTACCTATCTCTCGCTGATGATTGTTGTGCTGCTTGGCATTGCACCGTGGCTGACGCTGATCACCATTATCACCATTCCAACCGCCTTCCGGCTGATGAAGATTGTAGCAAACAACAGCGAGCCGCACGCGCTCCAGCCGGTGCTGCGCCAGACGGCCAGCCTGCACGCCCAGTTTGGCATGCTGTTTGTGGTCGGGTGGGCGGCGGCGTGGCTACTGGAAGCGTTGATTTAATCGACCCGCACTCGTGCGAGTAGCGGGCAAGGGGCACTGTACGCACAGCGCAAACGATACAGAC
>JAAUSQ010000082.1 GCA_012033195.1 Chloroflexaceae bacterium | reverse complement strand
CTACAGCAGCGGTACGCTTGTAACCATTGCTGATGGCACCATTGCCAACAACGCCGCCGATGACGATGGCGGTGGTTTGTTGCTTGAAACAGGGATGCTGACCCTGGTGGATAGCAGTGTGAACAACAACGAAGTCCGGGCAGGCACCGGTAACCAGGGCGCGGCGGCGGCATCGTTGTCACGGGCGACACGGCGACCCTGCAAAATGTCACCCTGGCCACGAACACCACCACGCAGCGCGGCGGCGGTCTGTTTGCTGGTGATACCACCAGCCTGCTGGTACGTGATAGCGCCGTAGTGAGCAACACCGTTACCAATCCGCTGGCAGAGGGGGCAGGTATTTGGGCGGGTGGTACCAGCACGCTTGAAGGGGTACAAGTACGCAACAACCGCGCCGAGTTCCAGGGTGGCGGCATCTTCAACGGCGGCACAGCCGTGATGACTATCACCCAGACACTCGTAGAGCTGAACACCGCTGATGAGGGTGCGGGTATTTTTAACGACCGCGACGAAGGCCAGATGACCATTCTGGACAGTATCATTACTAACAATACTGCCAATACCGTTGATACCAACGGCACATCGGGCGACGGTGGCGGCATCTACAACAGCAACGATGCGGTCCTGACAGTCACCGATAGCGAAGTATCGTTTAATCAGGCGGCGGGTGACGGGGCAGGCCTATACAACTGGGGCACCCTGACACTGGATACTGTGCTGGTTGAGGGCAACGCAACCATCGCCGTGCCCATCCCCAATACCGATCCGGTGACACTGGTAGACGATGATCAGGAAGGTGGTGGGGTGTTCTCTATCGAGAATACCACGCTGACCATTCAAAATAGCACCATCCGCAACAACACGGCACGCGGCAATGGCGGTGGTGTGGCCCGCAACCAGGTAGCGGCAGAACTGAATCCCAGTACAACCATTATCAACACGGTGATCGAGGGTAACACGGCCCTCGGTACAATCATCCGCCCCAATGTTGACCTTGACCGCGAAGATGGCGGCGGCGGTATCTGGGCGGGCGGCAGTACCGCCCTGATCAGCGTCACGCTCCGCAACAACACGGCCCCGCTTGGGGGTGGGTTACTGGTCACCTTCGATGATACAACCCTCGAAGATGTGACCGTAATCGGCAACACTGCCTTTGTGACCGAAACCCAGGAACAGGATGCAATCGTTCCAGATCCCTTGAGCGGACTGGGCGGCGGGATCTACTTCGCATCGAGTGTCAACTCGTTGGACATTCAGCGCAGCGCAATCATCAATAACAGCTCCGAAGGTGTCGGCGGTGGCATTTACACGGCTGACCCCTCGCTGGCACTGACTAACGTGACCATTCATGGCAACACAGCGACGGGCGATGGCGCAGGGCTGTACAAGACGGCAGTAGGCGTGAATGTACCGGGCGAAGACCGCGTGACCCTGACCAACGTCACGCTCACCGCTAACGAAGCCAGCGGCAACAGCATTGATGGCCTGTTCAGTGAGGGTGGCGTTGCTACCGCCGTAAATATGATTATCGCCAATGGCGACGGCAGTGCGAACTGTAATGTCATCGCGGGCGCAAATGCAGCGCTCACATCACTGGGCAATAACATCGACAACGGCACGACCTGTGCCCTCGATGCAACGGGCGACTTGAGCAACACCGATCCCGAACTTGGCCCCTTACAGAACAACGGCGGCCCAACCCTGACACGCGCATTGCAGGCGGGTAGCCCTGCGATTGACGCGGGCAACTCGGAGCAGGAAGTATGCCCCACCACCGACCAGCGCGGCACCGAGCGGCCTCAGGGGGCAGCCTGCGATATTGGTGCATTCGAGCGCGTTGATACCACCGGAGGCGATGTCGCACCAGAAGCGCTGACGATTGACGGCCCGACCGAAGGCGAGGTCGATGTAACCTACAGCTTCACTGCCTCGGTGGTGCCGACCGATACCACCACCCCGGTAACTTATACCTGGACGGTAGAAGATCAGGATGATATTATTGTCAGCGCTGGAATCAGCAATACGCAGGAGTATAGCTGGAACGACACAGGCAACAAGAACATTTTTGTGGTGGCCGATAACGGCATTGGCGAACCGGTTTCGAATACGCTGATCATTGACATCGACCCTGCCGGAACCGTGCCCGTTTCAATCACCGCTGTCAACCTGACCGGGCCAGCCACGGGCGAAGCCGGACAACGACTGACTTTCCGTGCAACTGTAGAACCGAACAACGCTACCACACCAGTTACCTATACCTGGGTGGTGGATGAGCAGGAACCAATCACGGTGAACGCGAGCAACAGCCGCAACAACCAGCAGCGTTACACCTGGACGCTGACGGGCACCAAGACCCTGACCGTGACGGCAGACAACGGCCTGGGTGAACCAGTCACCGATACACTGACGATTGACATCACGCCGCAGCAAGTAGACCCGGTTGAACTGGAACAGGTGACCATCGACGGCCCACCGGTTGGTGAGATCGAGGCTGAGTACAGCTTTACTGCTGCTGTTGAGCCGGAGAATGCCACGACACCGGTCACATACGTCTGGGAGGCAGATGAGCAGGAAACCATTACCTCCACAGCCGACCTGAGCAACAGCCAGCGCTATACCTGGTCCCTGACTGGCACCAAGACGCTGACAGTAACGGCAAGCAACGGCGTGGGTGCTGCGGTGACGGATACCTTCCAGATTGATATCCGCACCTTCCAGCGTACTACCACCATCACACCGGGGCAAGCCGCCGACTTCCGACCAGCAGGCGATGTTGATATCAACTTCCCAGCAGGCTCGTTTGAAGTGACCGCAACCATCACCTACACCCCCAGCATCACCGTAACACCGCCAGAAGATACTGTGGTGGTACGGCAGTTTACACTGCTGGGCACCAACGAACAGGGCGAACCTATCACCCAGACGAGCACCCCCTACACCATTACGCTGTCGTACACCGCCGCCGAACTGGAAGCACTCGGACTGGTGCCCGAAGACCTGCAACTGTTTGCATGGGACGGCGAGCAGTGGATCGAGGTACCGATCACCGCTGCGACAACCCTGGCCAGTATTCAGACTGTTAACCTGACTCAGTTTGTACTGATCGGGCCAGCGCAGGCCGAATTCCGGGTCTATCTGCCTCGTGTAGTACGGATCACAGGGCTATAACCCACTAGCCAGCATCTTCGTCGGGAATAGGCACAAAGCTCGTACTCACGGGCTTTGTGCTTTTTTCAACATCTACGAGCGACAGCAAATAAAAGCTGTACAACCCATAGAACAGACGCGGCTTGCCACAGCGTACGGATACTGCAAGCATCCGCTCCATGGTCTGACATTTATCGAACTAGCTCTTTAACATCCATTATTGCAAAATAGTACCTGATCAGGTATATTCATATTCTGAAAATCGTGCTACAATAGAGCCTGTTTTTAAGGCAAATTATATTGATAATGTATAAACTGTACTTTCAGTATGGAACCTATAAATAGTCCAGGCCCCCTTGCAACCCTGAAGCGCGTTGCTCTTTTCCGGGTACTCACCGAAGAACAATTGCAGCAGGTCGGTCTCTTGATGCGCGAGCGTCGCTACCCATCGGGGGAAGTCCTTTTTCATCAGGGCGATGAGGGAGGACATCTCTATTTGCTGGCTCTCGGACGGGTGCGCGTGTACCTGACCAGTACCGACGGACGCGAAGTAACGTTGCGTATCTACAAACCCGGTTCGTACTTTGGCGAGTTTGCGGTACTGGATGGCGCACCGCGCCTGGCAAGTTCTGCCGCGCTTGATGATGTAGTTACCTATGTCTTGTATCGCGATGACTTTATGCAACTTATGCAAGAGAGCTTCCCACTGGTAATGAACGTTATTGCGGCCCTGACCGAACGGGCGCGTTATACAACGATTTATACTGAGCAACTCACCTTTTTCAGTGTGCCCCAACGTATCGCCGCAACCCTCCTGTACCTGACGTATCGGCTTGAACCAGATGGTGAAGGTATTCGCCTGAAGTTGACGCAGCAAGAACTGGCCCATCTTGCCAACACAACCCGCGAGTGGGTCAACCGGGCGTTGCGCGACTTCGCCGAGCGCGGGGCGCTGCGGGTCGAGCGCGGGGCCTTGGTTGTGCTTGACCGGGACAAACTGCAACAAATTTTGAACTAAAGTCAATAGTTAAGCAGCAATTCTTTTAAATACATAAAAAGAACGTTTGCAGGATATTGACAAACTAATTTGTATACGTTATACTGGAATGGTATAAATATTTAACATTCAAATTTTCCAATCGCCAATAGATAAAGGAGGCGATAATGGATATGACATCAGAGCGCGTTGAGCGTATCATAGCCATTGATCACATCATTCGCAGAATTACCTGGCAAGGTCAGAAGCAGGCCTTACAGACGCTGGCTCGTCCCGAGATTATGATGACCATGCCGCAGATGGTGACCCTTTTTGCGATCCGTTCTGCGAACAAATGCCGTATGAGCGAACTCGCCGAAGTGACGCAGCAGTCGGCAGGCACCCTGACCGGAATTGTCGACCGCCTGATTGAAGAGGGGCTGGTCCAACGCGTCCGTGACGCCGAAGACCGCCGGGTTGTGCAGGTTGCACTCACGCCCGTCGGACAAGAAAAGATGCGCCGTGTTGAGCAGTTGCGCTACGACGACATGACCCGCATGCTCAAGCACTTTTCGATGGAACAGATCCAGCAGCTTGAAAACCTGCTCAATCAGTTTCTGGATGGCATCGAAGAGTGGCACGAAGAGATGGCATCGCGGCACGTGCGCTATCCGAGTAACCACTTGATAAGTAATCGCGAAAGACCCGAAATAGTGCATAGTCACCATGAAAACGGTGAGCATGCCCTGACCCGTGAAGTGAGCGGCAATCTTTCGTAATATCTGCACCAGATGCTCGCTAGTATCACACGGTTTGAGCATCTGGTATTTCAGTTTGCCCTGTGATGTGGTAAAGTACAGGTAGTAATACTTTTGCAACCCGTATTTTCGCCGATCATCGGTACGCCGATGCTGTGTGTCTAGATTAGTGTTATGCGTCGCATCATTTTTACCCTCGCAGGTCTTCTGCTGGTTATTGGTCTGGCTTATGGAGGGTTCGTCCTTTTCCAGAATCAGCCGGATGCTGCCCGCACCCCAACCTATCAACTGGTACGCCCCGAACGCGGCCCGGTCCAATCAACCATCAATGCGAGCGGCTCGATGCAGCCGCGTGAGGTGCTGAACCTTGATTTCAGTATCAATGGCGTTGTGATTGCCGTGCTTGCCGATGTGGGGCAGCAGGTACAGCCGGGCGATGTGCTGGCCCGCCTCGATACCACCGAGCTCGACTTGCAGGTTGAGCAGGCGCGGGCTTCGCTTGCTCAGGCGCGAGCCACCTACGAGCAATTGATCGCCGGAGCCACCTCCGAAGAAATCGAACGCGCCGAAGCACAGCTCGTGCAGGCGCAGGCCCAGTTTCAGCAGACGCAGGGCAGTATAACCAGCGAAGATGTAGCGGCGGCGCGTGCGCAGCTTACCGAGGCACAGGCCCGCTTGCAGGTGCTCGAAGCAGGCACCGAGCAGACCGACATCGACACGGCCCGTGCCAGCCTCGCACGTGCCCGTACCAACTTGCAGGCACAGCGTGATGTGCTCGCGGCAAGCAAAGTGCAGGCGCAGTCGCAGATGGAGCAGGCCGCTAATGTGTTGCGCTCGCGCCAGACCGAGTACAGCAATATCTACTGGGACAACCGCGAGATCGAACGCCAGAACGGTGGCGGCTTCGACAGCCTCGCGCAGAGCCTGCGTGACCGCGAAGAAGAAGCGCTGCGTGTCGTGGAGAATGCCGAAGCCGATCTGGACCAGGCCCGTGTCGCCTACGAACAGGCACAGCAAGCCGAAATTACGGGCATCCAGATTGCCGAGGCCGAAGTTGTCCAGGCGCAGGCCAGCCTTGATGCCCTGCTCGAACCTGCCGACCCGGACGACATCGCCGCCGCCCGTGCCCAGGTTGCCCAAGCCCAGGCCAACCTGACGCGCCTGGTAGGGCAGGAACGAGCGGGCAGCCTCGCCGCAGCATCGGCAGCTATCGCCAGTGCTCAGGCCAACCTCGATCAGCTTACTGCCGCCCCGCGAGATGTTGACCTCGCGGGCGCACTTGCCCAGATTCGACAGGCAGAAGTTACCCTGGAGCAGACCGAAATTGATGTACTGAAAGCAACCCTGCGCGCCCCAATAGCGGGCACGCTTGCCGAAATCAATCTAAAAATTGCTGAAGCGCCCGATGCCACCCTGCCCGATATGGTACTGGCTGATCTATCCAGTTTTGATGTCGATGTAACGGTGGATGAAATCGATGTGGCGCAGCTTGCCATCGGGCAACCTGTGCAACTGACGCTCGACGCATTGCCCGAACTGCCGCTCGAAGGTGAGGTCGAAATGATCAGCCCGCTCTCCAGCGAACTGTCGGCGGTTACCTCGTATGAAGTACGCATCACCACCCCGGCCATCGATGAGCGAATCCGGGCCGGTATGTCGGCCAGTGCCGATATTGTTGTTGCGAGCAAAGCGACTGCATTGATTGTGCCACGGCGGGCAGTGCGGGCTGAACAGGGTGGGCTGTTTGTCGATATAGTCGAAGACCCGACGCTCTGTGATGCCACACCCGCCGACCTGCCCGAAGCGCCCGCCGTGCAGACCATCGCAATTGAGGCGGGCCTTCGCAACGATGTAGTGATCGAAGTGCTTTCGTCAGAAATCGATGCAAGCACCTGTCTCTATATCGAGGGTATTGATGCACGAATGCAGCCCTTCAGCGGCCCCCCACCCCGCAACGGACAGCGACAGTAGCGCTGAGAGGTTGAGCACTGATGCCGCTGATTGAACTGACCAACGTAGCCAAAACCTACCGGATGGGCGATACGACCGTGCATGCGCTGCGGGATGTTTCGTTGACTATTGACGAGGGCGAGATGGCGGCGATTATGGGGCCGAGCGGCAGCGGCAAAAGCACGCTGATGAATATTCTGGGTTGCCTGGATCAGGCCAGCAGCGGGCGCTATATCCTCGATGGGGTAGCAATTGGCAAGCTCAACGATGATCAGCTTGCCACCATCCGCAATAGCAAAATTGGCTTTGTGTTTCAGCAGTATATGCTGCTTCAGCGCACAACGGCGCTGCGCAATGTCGAACTGCCCATGCTGTATGGCAAAGGCCACGACCGCACCGCCCGCGCTCGTGCTGCGCTCGAAGCGGTGGGGATGGGCGACCGCCTGCACCACCGCCCCAACGAATTGAGCGGCGGGCAGCAGCAGCGGGTCGCGATTGCGCGGGCACTGGTCAACAATCCGCGCATTGTGCTGGCCGATGAACCAACCGGAGCGCTTGATACCCGAACAGGTGCCGAGATTATGGGCATCTTTCAACGCCTCAACCATGAGCAGGGCATTACTGTCATTCTGGTGACCCACGAACCCGCCATTGCCGACTATGCCCGCCGCATTATTCATGTACGCGATGGACTGATCGACCGCACCGAGCAGCGGAATGGAGCGGCAATACCATCGGCGGAGTATGCGCGATGAGCATTGTTGAAGCAGTCCGCATTGCCTTCGTCAGCCTGCTTGCCAACAAGTTGCGCTCCATCCTGACGATGCTTGGTATTATCATCGGTGTCGGTGCGGTTATCGCGTTGTTATCGCTTGGGGGTGCCTTACAAACCCTTGTGACCGAAGAACTGGAAGGGCTGGGCAGTCATCTGATATTTCTGTTTGCCGGCACCAACGACCCAGCAGTAAACGATCAGGTACCGCCACGCCTGACCAACGACGACGTTGCCGCGCTTGCCGACCCGCTGAATGTGCCAGCGGTGGCGGCGGTGGCACCCGCCTTTCAGCGGCGAGGCCTGGTTGCCTACCGGGGCACAAGCTACGACGCAACCGTTGTCGGCGTTACACCGTCTTATATACAGGTACGCAATGCAGAAGTCGCCAGAGGTATGTTTCTCGATGAACAGGCCGTGCAGCTTCGTTCACGGGTAGCTGTGCTTGGGCACGGTGTCCTTCAGACGTTGTTTCCCGAAAGCGACCCGATTGGACAGCGTATCCGCATCGATGGTGTGAACTTTCGCGTGATTGGGGTGATGACCGAACGCGGCGGTACCTTCGCCAGCAACGAAGATGAACAGATTTTTATACCGTTGACAACCGCCCAGGATCGGCTCTTTGCACCAGAGGCGGGCACCACCCGAAAGGTGGAGGTTTCAGTCGTTTATATACAGGCACGTGATGATCAGAGCATTGAGCCAGCGATTCAACAAATAACAGGACTTTTGCGCCAACGAAATAACTTGACATATCAGGATAGCAACTTTACGATAGTCACACAGCAAGATCTGGTTGCGTCCTTTGCAACCATCACTGGTGCCATTACAATTTTCCTCGGTGCAATTGCGGCGATCTCGCTGGTTGTTGGTGGCATCGGTATCATGAATATTATGCTGGTCAGTGTCACCGAGCGCACCCGCGAAATTGGTCTTCGCAAAGCTGTTGGTGCGCGGCGTGGTGATATTCGATTGCAGTTCCTGGTGGAAGCCACGGTACTGAGTTTATTGGGGGGGTTACTTGGTATCGCGCTGGGTTATGGGCTGGCACAGGTCGGCACCACACTGCTAAGCAGTTTTTCGGAAAATGCCCGCGCCGAAGTACAGGTAAACTCTATCTTGTTGGCAACCTTAACGTCAATCCTGATCGGCATCTTTTTTGGCCTTTACCCCGCAGTGCGGGCATCACAACTCAACCCGATTCAGGCGTTACGATACGAATAGGAAGACGGCTGCAGATACGGCGGGGACTCCCTGATGAATCCTGAGCACGAACTGACGAACACCGATAGCGATGCCGCAGTGTACTGGTTCGACCCGGATGGTGTTGCTGACGGGGTCGACCAGGATTGGCATACCCCGGAAACATCCGAACCTGAACCGGTTGATGATACGTTTGCAGAGCTAGAGCTAGTATCATCGAACGAAATGTCGGATAAGCCGGTTATGGTTATGCTGCCGACCTGTACCGAACTTGACCCCTCCAATTCATTGGCAGCACCATTGCTGCAAGTTGCCGCAACGCTGAGCAGTGTGCTCGATTATGACGAACTCTTGAAGGGCGCGACTGCACGCATCGTTGCGGCGCTACCCGACATTGCTATGGCGGCGATCTGGCTGTACAACGAGCGCACGGGCAAGCTCTATCTGGAAGCGTATCACTGGGAAAACTTCGCCCCTGACGAAGACTTACAAACCCAGCTTGATCACTGCTATGTGTACATTGACGAAGGCTTCGCTGGGAAGGCATTCCACAGCGGCAAACTGCTGGTACACACCCTCTGCGGCCCGACCACGTTGCGGCAGGCGCGCCCCGAACTGATTGCGCTGATCCAGAATGTCCGCAACCACTTCGAGCATGGGATGATCTCATTTACCGTGCCCCTTAGCTGCAACAACGAAAAGCTCGGTGTGCTCGAACTGCTGCATATCTGCGAAGACCACAACGCCCACACAACGATTGACCCGTCCAGATTGGTACAGGTGCTGCCGACGTTTGCCAATCTGCTGGCTGCTACTATCTACAATAAGCGCCTGTTTGATGAAGCACAGCGCCACTATCGGCGGCTCGATGCGTTTGACGCAGTGGTGACAACCATCAGCACGGCGACTGACCTGCCCGATATGCTGCGCAGTGTGCTCGAAGTGATCCTCGGCCTGCTGCCTGTTTCGTCCGGGGCGATCTTGCTGCTCGACCCGGCGCAGGCCCGCCTGACACCGGGCGCATCACACAACCTGCCCGCTGCGTACGTCGAAGCGGTGCGCGGCATTCCGGTGAGTGGCTCGGCCTGTGAAGAGGTGGTGCGCTATGGGCAACCTGCACTCCGCCCCCTGATTGCCGAACGCGGTGAGACAGCCCTAATTGAGGCCGGCTTCGAAAGCTGCGCCTACCTGCCGCTGCTGGCGGGTGGTACGGTCGTTGGCGTGCTGGCACTGTTTGGTGCCCCCGATCTATACAACCAGATCAATATGTCGCACCTGATGCCACTCAGCAATCAGATCGGCTTTGCTATCGCCAACGTGCGCCTGTACGAAGATAGCCAGCTTGAACGGCAGCGCCTCAGCACGGTTGTCAATAGCATTGCCGAAGGCGTGGTACTGTGCGATAGTCAGGGGCGGATGGTGCTGGCAAACGAAGCCGCCATCGCCCTGCTGAGCCTCGACCATGTGCCCTATCAGCAACCGCTCAGCGAGATGACCGACTTCTATGGTATTCGCGACCTCGATGGGCAACCGCTGCCCGTAGAGCACCTGCCGATGGCGCGGGCACTTTCGGGCGAAATCTTCCACGATTACCGCGTGCTGATCCACGGCGTCAGCGGCGATAACAGCGTGATGAGTTTCAGCGGTGCGCCGGCACGAGCCGATGGCAAAGCGATTGAGGGTGCGGTGGTGGTCTTCCGTGATATTACCGCCAACCAGAAGCTTGAACGTGCTAAAGATGAATTTCTGGCAGTCGCGGCCCACGAACTCCGCAGCCCCCTCGCGGCAGTGCGGGGCTATGCCGAAAACTTGCTGCGACGCGAAATGGAGCGCAAAGAGCATTCGTCGCGGGATGTGCGCGGCCTGTCGATCCTGTCGGAGCAGGTGGGGCATATGCTGCGTATGGTTGACAACCTGCTGGATGTTTCGCGCCTCGACGCGGGACAGCTTGATCTTCAGTTGCAGAAGATTGATCTGGTGATGCTGGCACGCCAGGTGCTCGACCAACAGCGCCTTGCCAGCAAGCACGAACTGGTGCTCGAAACAGCGTATGAAGACCTGCTGGTTGAGTGTGACCCGCTGCGTATTCGGCAGGTGCTGACCAATCTGGTGAGCAACGCGATCAAGTATAGCCCGGCAGGAAGTCGTATCACCGTTGCGCTCAGCACCCGACAGCTTGCTGAAACCTTGAGCGTGACCACCCCACTCCACGAAGAGGCGCTCTTTGCAGTGCATGATATGGGCGGCGGCATCGCGCCGGAGCAGCAAAGCCGCCTATTCGAGCGCTTTTTCCGCATCAAGAGCCGCCGCACCGAAGGCCTGGGGTTGGGGCTGTACCTCAGCCGCGAGTTTGTGCTGATGCACGGTGGGCAAATCTGGGTCGAGAGTACTCCCGGTCAGGGCAGCATGTTCTACTTCACGCTGCCGATGCACGACCACGTAGAGTAGAAACGGTAGAGGTATGGCTCACCCCTGGCCCCGCGCCCACTGACGGGGTGCAGCGAATGTCCTTACTGTTCAGCTTGCAGCCCCGCCAGCACTGCCTCGGCCTGTGCTACGACTTCGCTGATAATGGCAGCGGCGGGCTTGCGGGTAGACAGCGGGAATGCCTGCCCCGCCCATAGCGACATGCAATCGGGTTGTTCCTGGCGTGCCGCTTCCTGGCGAATGTCGCGGGTCAGACTGTTCTGCACAGGATACGGGGCAACTCGGCGGCGTGCGGCGCTAATTCGGTCATAAAGCGGTTGGCAATGCCGCGTGCGTCCTTGCCCGAAAAGGCCCGCGTCAGCATGGTTGGTGTGTCCTGGCTTTCGAGCAGTGCCGCTTTGTAGGTGGGGTGTGCGCCGCTCTCCAGGCAGGCCAGAAACGCGGTACCCATCTGGGCACCCGCCGCACCCAGCGCCAGCACTGCCACCACGCCGCGCCCATCCATGATGCCACCTGCCGCCACCACCGGCACCCGTACCCGGTCAACAATCTGCGGCACCAGCGCAAGTGTCCCAATCAGCCTATCGACCGGAGTATCGGGGAAGGTGCCCCGATGCCCGCCGGCCTCGCTGCCTTGCGCCACGATGATATCAATGCCTGCCGCTTCGAGTGCCACTGCTTCGGCTACCGTCGTGGCAGTGCCCATCAGCACCGTACCCACCGCGTGCAAGCGGTCGCGCCACACAGCGGGCAGCAGACCAAAGGTAAAGCTAAACACGGGCACTCGTGCCGCAAGCACGACCGCCATCTGTGCCGCGAAGTCGGGCGGCGGTGGCACATCCGATGATGGCGCGGGCAGGCCCAGTGCGTCGCGGTAGGGTTGCAGCAGCGCAGTGGCGCGGCTCATCTGTTCGGGCGTTACGGTAACTGCTTCAGGAATAAACAGGTTCACGGCAAACGGGCGCTCGGTGCGCTGCCGGATAGCGGCAATATCCTGCTGCAAGCGTTCCGGGCTGAGGTAGCCGCCGCCGAGTGAGCCAAGCGCCTCGCTCTCTGCAACTGCCGCCACCAGTTCGGGCGTGGTGGCTCCGCCTGCCATCGGTGCCTGGATAATTGGATAGCGGATACCCAGGCGTTCAGTCAGCGGTGTGTTTGTCCACATCGTATGCTCCAGAACAACTCAAAACGCTTATACAATCTTCGCTTCGAGTTGTGCAATCGTAGCTCGCATATCGGATATAAATTGCTGTACTTTTGTCACCATGATAATCCCCTCAGCGCCCGCATATACCCGATATCCTTCTGCGTCTTCTGCCCCTATATCGATCTGGATATTGAGCGAAAAGAAATCTGCTCCATGCCTTCTACGAGCAGATTGTATTTGCGTCTGCCTTTTTCACGACTTGAATATACACGATAGCACCATCGGCCTGGGTTGTCACGAACGAATTATCGTCAATAATATAATCAATCTCAGCATAAGGGGGTTGAAAACCATGGCGGTCGAGGCTATGCTGGGCAGCGTGGACAGTCAGCCTTCTTCCTCCTGGCGTATAAACATCGTGCGCTGTTTCTGGATTCGGTTCTGGTGTATGCCGTTGCGAACTCTCGTCCACGGTACCACCTCCCCTACTCCAGCACCCCCTGCTGCGCAAGCCATGTCACCCATTCGGCTTCCAGTTCGCGCAGCGGCTTGCCATACGCGCCCTGATAGTTGGCAGAGCCAGCAGCCCGCCCCGTCGAGTCGCTATACACTACGTCGAAGCGTTCGCGCCCATACGTCACCAGTAGATACTCAGTGAACGACCCCCACTGGTCATAGATGGACACACGCGTGCCCGTGCGACAGTCGGCCTCTAGGCTGGTTGTGAGCGGCAACAACGTGCCCGTGCTGCGCTTCTGCTGCACCTGTGCGCGGTAATATGGCTGGCCCGTCGCATCGCGGTAGTAGGGGTTGCTGGCCCATACCGCCATCCCTTCGAGCAATATCACATCGGACTCAAGGTGCGCGGGCACGCCGTAATAGTCGTGCTGCAACTGGTGGATAAACTCGTGCGCGAGAATGACCTGGATGCGCTGCACATCGAAGCCCGGTTCGTAAAACATGCGAATGGTACGCTCACTGGAGAGCGTCAGCCCGCGAATGGCACACGGCCCGGTCTGGCGTGGCTCAAAGCGCAGCGCCACCCGCCCGCGCAGGCCCCTGCCCATCATCGTGCTGCCGCTGGCAATCGCTTCTTCAACCGCCGCACTGAGCCGCCGAATCTCTGGTGCGGTCAGGCCACCGGGCAACCGATAAAAATCAACACTCTGGGTCTGTACCACCAGTTCGCCGCCCAGTGCGGGAGCCGGATCGCCCTGCAAGAGCACCTGCCCGTTTACCTCGGCCAGCGGCGGACGCACAAAGGCGACAACATCAGCGGCAGTGTTGCCAAAGGCATAAAACGTGTTAGCCGTCTCATCAATCAGCAGCCAGCCCATATCGAAGCGTTGCAAGGTCAGCGTAGCGTTCTGGATGGGTGCAGTGCCCCACCCGACGGTAGAGCGTAGCAGGCTATCGTTCTGCCAGACGGTTGTAAAGGGCTGTTGTGGTGGGTACAGGTCAGCGGGTGCGCTCAGGTCGGGCGCAGGCTGTTCGGGTGCCCACGCTGCCGCAACGGTGCGCTGAAACAGGTTCGGCATTGCGCTGAACGCAAACACATAGTTGCCATACTCACCAAGCCGCACGCCCAGCATGCGCCCGCGTTCGAACGGCTGCACACTTCCGGGTACGGCACTGAACACCTCACGTGGACAGCCGAGCGTCTGACGGAATGGCACCCGCTCATAGCCAGGGCGCAGGTCGGGCAGCACTTCGGCGGCGCACCGGTTGCGGGCACCATAGCTACTCAGGATATCGCTGCCCAGCCGCCCCAGCAGCACCCGGTCGCTGCCATCGGCGTTGACGTGGTGCTCCATCCGGTAACGCTCGAAGTATTGCACGGTGCCCACCCAGTCGCCCACTGTCTCGCGGCGGGGGCCAGTCAGCGGAAAGCCAAAGCGGTCAGCGCCGCCGTTGTTGCGCCAGTAGCTCAGGAATGGCTCGCAGACCACCTGCTGAGTCTCGCTGATAAGCTCGCAGCCGGGCAGACTGGCTAACCCTGCCTGCGGCGGGCCAACCGTCTCACCGCGCAGGTCGAGCCACTCGGCCCCCAGGCGACCTTCGAGCACTCCGGCAAGGCCGTGATCTTCCAGGCGGCCCCGCTCGAACCATTGCACTGGCCCGGTCCAGTTCTGCTCTATCGTTTGGAGGCGTGCCGGACTGAGCGGCAGACCAAATAGTTCAATGCCGCCACGCTGCTCCCAGTAGTCGCGGATCGAGCCGCTGATACAATAGCCCGTCTGTTCAAAACAGCGTTCGTTGCTCTGGGCATAGCTCACTGGAGTGAACAGGAGATCAGCATACATCGACAGGGCCAGTACCAGCGCAAACAGTGGCATGAGGGGCAGCAACCAGCGATAGGATGAACGAGGCATGGGTTTGTCCTCTCTGTGATGTGCATTGCTAAGCTATACGCGTACCAGCGCCTGCCCTGCTGCCAGCGCAGCCGTCACCATTCGGTGGGCAGGGTCGGGAAAAGCAGCGGCGACGGCGGGTCGGTGCGATGCGGGTGCAACACCCGTACCCACCATGTCACATCGTGCCATGCGCCCTGCTTGTAGCCAACCTTTTCATAGATGCCAATATACTGGAAGCCCATTGACGTATGCAGCGCAAGGCTGCCCGGATTGGGCGGGGTGATGCCCGCATAGGCATTAAAATAGCCTTGCGCTGCCAACACTGCAAACAGCGCTGTATAGAGCGCCCGTCCCAGGTTGCGGCGGTAGTAGTCGGGGTGGATATACACCGACACCTCGACCGACCACTGGTAGGCGGTGCGGCTGCGGTGCGAACCAGCATACACATATCCAGCAACCATATCGTCAGCCGCCGCGACCAGCCACGGGAAGCGTTCCATGCCGCTGCTGATACGGGTGCCCATCGCATCGAGGGTGGGTACCTCGGTTTCAAAGCTCGAATGCGAATGCTCAATAAATGGGCGATAAATCGCCAGAATACCTCCTGTATCATCGGGCGTTGCAGTGCGGATCACGAGCGCCATACACAGTTACTCCGTCGGTAGCTCCTGGTAATAAATCGAGGTCGGGTCGTAGCCATTCGCATCGGGGCTACGGGCAAAACCGGGGATGATACCAACCAGCATGTAGCCCAGGCTCCGGTCCACGCGCTCCGATGGGTCGCCCGAACGGGTATCCAGCACCAGCAGAGTGCGTCCGGCGACGCGGGCATGCAGCGTGGCAACGGGCATCAGTTCGCGCCCGATGCCCTGTCTGCGGGCAGCGGTATGCACCAGCAGCACCCGATTACCTGCCTCAATTGCCGCAACAATACTCTGCCCGTAGTCTTCTCGTTCGGCATGCGAAAGGGGCAATACAAAGCCCACCGATGCGCCATGCGCCACCGCATCACGCATTAAGGCGATCCATGTGGGCACGACCAGATCGGCCTGTGTGTGGTCGAGGCGTTCGATGCGGTACATACCAGTACACTTTGCACAGATAGGTTTGTATCTTGAACAGACTCTACTGCAACATGACAAATTATGCAAGCTGTAGTATGCTATGTGAAATCACATACTATTGAACGTGTTCACTTCAGGTTACCCGGAATCGAGGAATTATGTCAATTAGCACCACACAACGGCCCCCCCTGTGCTTGCTGGTTCTGCTGCTGCTGTTGTTGTCGGCCTGCGGTGGCGCACCTGCCACACCCCCGGCGAGCGCCCCACTAGAAGAAGCCGCGCCCGAACCGGTGACGGTACGGATGGGTTATGTTCCGGTTATTATCTTTGCACCGATGTATGTAGCGATTGAACGCGGCTACTTTGCCGAAGAGGGTATCACTGTTGAGCTTACATCCTTCCAGAGTACCAACGACGCTGTTGTACAGCTTGGCGCGGGCAACTCCGATGTTGCGATAGCCGGAGCCAACGCGGGCCTGTTTAATGCCATTGCACGCGGCCTTGACCTGACCATCGTTGCGCCGATGCACAGCGAGCGCCCGCCGCTTGCTACCCCACTGATCATCAGCGCCAACCGGGTAGACGAACTGACCAGCATC
>JAAUSQ010000081.1 GCA_012033195.1 Chloroflexaceae bacterium | reverse complement strand
CGTACTACGAATGTATGCCGTGGGCGACAACCGACCTGGTAGGGGTGGCTGGCGCCTCCTCAACAGCGGGCGGCGCTCCATCGCCACAGGCCGCCAGCAATAGCAGCACACCACACAACACCATGCGTAATATCTTTGCATAGATGGCCTCATTTCCTCTCAGGCTGTGCCCCGACCAATCCAACACGTTACCTCTAGATTGAACGATATTTGCGACGGGCAAAGCACAACAGGAGGGTGAGCGCAAGCTGATGGACGGCTATCAGGTGGCTGATGGGTGTATCAGGTGAGGGGCACGGGGCGATAGCCCGCATAGCTACGCTGTTGCCGCAATATCAACATCGGTGCGGCGCGTGTCGGGCGTGGGGTGGCGGCTCGTTGGTTCGAGGTAGGCGGCAGGCTCCGGGTCGATCTGGACACGTGCAATGTCGGGCAGGGCGCGGTAAAGCTCGTTCTCGATCTGGGCCATTGCGCTGTGCACCTCGGTGAGCGCGAGCGTGCCGGGGAAGTTGCAGCGCAGGGTCACAATAATACCGATATCGGTCAGCAGTGCCTCGACATGGGCGATACGGTTGGCTTCGGGTAGCGTCTGTACAATCTGCGCGACTTGCTGTGTAATGGGCGTATAGCGCACGGCAGGCTGCACATCGTCGCGGCGCGGCTCCAGATGCACCGCAACCACGGTGCAACCAGACAACTCGCTGGTAATGGCCGCCTCAAGCCGTTCGGAATGGGTGTGCGCTTCGGCAAGGGTCATATCACCGGGCAATTCCAGATCAACCTCAACCCGCACACAGTCGGCAAGCTGATAGAGATCAAGATTATGGACGCGCAACCCGATCTGCTGAGCGATAGAGTACACCGTGGTTGCGTATGGCTCGGCGGGCAGGCGGGCCGGCTCGATGTGTACCAGTACGTCGGCCTTGTGAAGCTCGGTGCGTACGGCCTGCTGCACATCGGCCATAAGTTGGTGCGCCTCTTCTATCGAGCGTCCGCGTGGGGTGCTGAGGGTTACTTCAACGTGGGGTTGCTCTCCGACAAAGCGCGTGCGGACACGGGCACTATCGGGCACCACTCCCGGCAGGTCGAGAATGCGGTGGGTCAGGCGGCGGTTCAGGTCGGGCGGCACGTCGTCCATCAGCGCCCGCACCGCCCGCGACCCCAGGCCCCCCCGCTAGATACAGCGCCAGCAGTGCCACACACAACGCAGCGAAGGCATCGGCCCGCAGCACCAGCCATTCGGGAATGGGCAGCCACGTAGCTAGCAGTACCACCGCCATGGCGACCAGCACCACCAACGACCCGATCATATCGGTGCTGAAGTTGAGCGCACTGGCCTGCAACGCCTGACTCTGCGATTGGGCGGTGGCGCGGTTGAGGATCTGCACCCGTACCAGGTTGATGATCAGCGAGGCGGCAATCACTAGAAACACCGCCAGATTGATATCGGGCCGCACCGGACTCCAGATGATGCGCTCTAGCGCCTGTCGGCCAATCCACAGCGCCGCAGCAACCAGCAGCACCGTTTCTGCCAGCGCCCCCAGATGGTCGGCGCGGGCGTGCCCATAGGGGTGGTCATCGTCGGGCGGCAGGTCGGCAACACGCACCGCCAGAAATGTGACGCCCGTTGCGACAAGGTCGAGGATGGCATCAACCGCCTCGGCAAGGACACTCAAGCTACCCGTAACGATAGCAATACTAAACTTGATGGCGGTGAGTACGATACCAAGCAAAATAGAGAGCAGGGCAGCAAACTGCTTCGATACTGTCATGATAATGGCCCCGATGAGTTATCTATCCATAGTGCTTCAAGGATACAGGACACCTGACCCGGAACAATAATTGCAGGGTACGTACTGAAGGGGTGTTTGTCAAGACAAACGCGCAATTTCGCTGCTACTAACGCTGTGATAAGGTGTAGTGCCGATAAGGGATATTTGTATTGGCTGCATGATAGCAATAAAGGAAAAAGCAATGTCATATCGATTGAAGAAAAAAGAGACCATTACCGAAGGAATCTGCCGTGTTATTGATGAGCAGACCGAACAGGCCCTCGTTGCACTGACCGAGTCGGAAGACCAGCACGAAGGCATTTACGATGCCCGCAAATGCTTCAAGCGCATACGGGCCGCGCTGCGATTGGCACGTCCGGCCCTCGGCAACCGATACAACCGCGAAAACGCACGTTACCGCGATGCCGGGCGCAGGTTCTCGGAGGCTCGTGATGCCGAGGCGATGATTGAAACATGGGACGCGTTGCAGGAATGGGATGGCAGCAACCTGGATCCCAACTATGCTGCATCAATCCGTGAGGCGCTGGTAGAGCGGTATCAGCGCATGATAGAAGCAAGCAACCTGACCAGCGCAATCGAGGAGGTGGTGGCGACGCTGGAAGCCGCCCGCGCCGAGATGCACGACTGGCCCACCCTGCCCGATAAATTCGATACGCTTGGAGATGCGCTAAAGAAGACCTACCGACGCGGACGCAAGGCGATGGCTCGCGCCTACGACGACCCGCAGGCCGAGCACTTCCACAACTGGCGCAAACGGGTGAAGTACTCCTGGTACCATATGCGCCTGCTGCAAGATATATGGTCGCCACTGCTGACGAGCTACAAAGAAGAATTGAAGAACCTTGCCGATACGCTCGGCGATGACCACGATCTGGTGGTGCTGACTGAACTGATCGCACAGGAGCCGCATCTGTTTGGCAATGCCCGCGCCCGCAAAGAGCTGTGTGCTACGATTGCCGAACGCCAGACCCAACTTCGCACGGAGGCCTACTTTCTGAGCCAGCGCATTTATGCGGCACCGCCTTCGGCGCTGGTCGATATGCTAGAGCAAAGCTGGCAGGCGTGGCACAACGAAACCGCCGACGTCGATCTGGTCGTGCTATAACCGACTGCGCCCCACGAGCACGGCGAGCGCGAGCGAATAGCTCCGGCGGGCTTTGTAGCTTAGCCCGGTTATTCATGGCCGGGGCGCGTGAACTGCCGCTTGCCGCTTGCCATCTCGTGTACAATCGGAAGTGAGCAACGCTGCTGTATTACCATCGTTTCGACAGGGACACAGGAAGACGGTACAATGGTGCAGGTGTGTCCGTCGCCCACACGCGACGCGACGTGCCCGGTACGATCAGTTGCGGTGCCCACGTTGGCCCGCCCAGCAGAGGAGATTGTATGAGTGATGCCCAGGACCCCACGCCCGCTATGCCGTTGGGGTCTTCGCAACCAGCACCAGCAACCCCGCAGACTGGCCCTCTGCCGCCCCCCAACGGAACCGGCGGGGGCTGTCTGCAACGGCTTGGTCAGTTTTTCGCTCGCCTGCTGTTTGCCGTGTTTGTGGTCCTACTTGCGGTCGCTGCGGTAGGAGGTGCAGCGGCATTTCTGGGCTACACGCCGTACACACCGCAAGATGTCCAGCGCACGCAGCAGGAGCTTGTCAACCTGCGCGCCGAAAATCAGTTGTTGCAAACCCAAGTCGCCGACCTGACGATTCGGCAGAGCAACAACAACGAACGTGCCGATACGCTCGGGCAGCGTGTCGATACCCTGACGGGAGACGTCGAAACACTACATAGCCAGGTTGGTGATATTGAAAATCTCTCAATACAGATGCGCGAGAATGTTGCTCTGGCTTCGACCGCTCAGGCCGACCTGCGCGAAGGGTTGGTAACGATTGCCACCTTTGCCACGGTGCAGGCCGAACGCGGCACCCAGATTGAGCAACTGGAGCGCAGCACCGAGCGTATTATTCGGTTTTTGCAACGTCTGGGTGATATTGCCAACGATACAACTATCGATCTGGAGGCAACCGATCCGCCCGATGCTGCCTTGCCGCCGATTGAGCCAGCAACTCCGCAGGAGCCAGTGCTGGCAACCGATACACCCGAACCTCCTGGCACCGCCGAGCCAACCGCAACCGAACGGCCTTCGCCAACCCTGACTGATACAGTGCAGCCGACAGAAACCGAAACATCGCAAGCAACCGAAGAGGCGCAAATAGCAACACCCACCCTGACTGGCAACCCCGACGTACCGACCGAAGGCCCCACTACAGGCGCAGATGTTTCGGCACAGGGCATCATTGAGTGATAGCCTGTATACTATAGGAACGACACATACGTAAAGAGGTAAGGAAAGGCTGACCGCATGAAAGTGCCATTAAGCTGGCTACGCGAGTTTGTTGATATTACGATGTCGCCCGAAGCACTGGCCCACCTGATGAGCATTTCGGGTCTCGAAGTAGATGAGATTATCTATAGTGGTGTGGAAGGGGCCGAACTGGTCTGGGATGCTGAAAAGATTGTGATTGCCAACATCCTCGAAGTGCGCCCCCACCCCGACGCCGACCGCCTGGTACTGGCGGATGTTGATTATGGCTCTGACGAGCCGCGCCCGCATACCGTGGTAACCGGCGCACCCAATCTGTTTGCCTACCGTGGGCAGGGCCGCCTGACACACCCGCTCAAGTCGGTGTTTGCCAAAGAAGGTGCCCGCCTCTACGATGGGCACAAAGAAGGCCGTGTGCTCACCACGCTGAAGGGCCGACCGGTGCGCGGTGTGATGAGTGACGCGATGCTGTGCAGCGAAAAAGAACTGGGCATCAGCGACGAGCACGAAGGCATCATTCTGCTCGAAGCGGATGTACCGACAGGTGTACCGGTGCGCGATGTGCTTGGTGAGGTTGTCTTTGATATTGATATCACACCCAATATGGCCCGCTGTCTCTCTATCATCGGGGTGGCCCGCGAGATTGCTGCACTGACCGGGCAGCCCCTGCGCCTGCCCGATCCGCAGGTGATGATGGAAGGGCCAGTACTGGCAGGCCGTGCCCATATCACGATTGAAGACCCGGAACTCTGCCCGCGTTTCACGGTGGGGCTGATTGAGGGCATCACTATGGGGCCGTCGCCATTGTGGATGCAGCGCCGCCTGCGCCATGTCGGGATGCGCCCGATCAACGTGATTGTTGATATTTCGAACTATGTGATGATGGAATGGGGCCAGCCAACCCACGCCTTCGACGCCGCAAAAGTCCACAATTGCCACCTGATCGCCCGTCTCGCGCAGGCCGGCGAAACACTGGTGACGCTGGATGACAAAGAGCGCGACCTGACGCCCTACTGCGAAAACGATGTCACAGGCCCGCTGCTGGTTGCCGATCCGCAGGGGGTGCTGAGCATGGCGGGCATTATGGGCGGGGCCGACAGCGAGGTAAGCGACAGTACAACCGATGTGCTGCTCGAAGCGGCCAACTGGGAACCTGCCCAGATCCGCCGCATCGGCGCAGCATTTCAAGCTACCAAGCGAGGCTTCGCGGCGCTTCGAGCGGGGTGTTGATATTGAACTGCCGCTGATCGCGCAGCGCCGTGCATTGGAACTGATGCGGAACCTGGCCGGTGGCACGGTTGCCGAGGGGTTGCTGGATGAGTACCCCCGCAAGCGGCCGCCGCTGGTGCTCGACCTGCCCTCCGGCGAAGTGCGCCGCATTGTAGGTATTCAGCTTAGCGCACACGATATTGCCGACTACCTCGAACGGCTCGGCTTCCAGACCGAAATATCAGGCTCGCTGGGCATTGGTGATATTGCGGGCATCTATGGCGGGGCGCTTGATCCGCTGTATGTGCGGGTGGCGGTGCCTTCCTTCCGCCGCGACGTGACGATGCTGGCCGACCTGTGCGAAGAAGTAGCCCGTATTCACGGCTACGATAACATTCCAACGACGCTGCTGGAGGACGAGATCCCCTTCCCCGAAGATCATACCGTAGCCGATACACAGCAGGCAGTCCGTGATCTGCTGGTAGGGGCGGGCCTCGATGAGGTCATCACCTACTCGCTGCTGGATATGGCAACCGTGGCGACGGTTAACCCTGCCGAAGCGCACGCCGAGCGCTATGTGAAGCTTGCAAACCCGAACTCACCAGAGCGGGAGCATCTCCGGCGCAGCCTGCTGCCGTCGCTGTTACAGGCATTGCGGCTGAACTTGCAAGAACGCGAGCGGGTGCTGCTGTTTGAGATGGGCAATATCTACCTGCTGCCCACCACGCCCCCCACCCCCACCGATCCAGAGTCGTGGCTGCCCGACCAACCCGCACGGCTGGCGCTGGTGCTGGCTGGCCCACGTGCGGCGCTCTCGTGGCAGGGTGCGCCGCGCGAGGTGCTCGACTTCTTCGACCTGAAGGGCGTGCTTGAAACACTGCTGGCTCATCTGAGCCTGCATCAGCGGGTGGCGTTTGTGCCGCTGCCCGATGACGAGCGGTTGCACCCTGGCAGAGCGGCCCGGCTGATGCTCACCCAGCAGACCGATGGCACCCCGCTTGCCGAAGCGGTACCGCTTGGTGTGCTGGGCGAACTGCACCCCGATGTGGTAGAACGGCTGGAACTGCGTGCTGAACGCGCCTGCGCCGCCGAACTCGACCTGGAGCGGCTGCTGCGCGAAGTCCTGCTGCCGAAGTATCAGCCGATCTCACGCTACCCGGCGAGCATGCAAGATCTGGCGGTTGTGGCAGACAACAGCGTTCCGGTGGAGCGCGTGGCAGCACTCATTCGGCAGGGGGCCGGCGACTGCTCGAAGCGCTGACCTGTTTGATATGTACACTGGCCCGCAGGTGGGCGAAGGCAAACGCAGCCTCGCCTATCGGCTGACCTTCCGCGCTGCCGACCGCACCCTGACCGATGAGAACCTGGCGAAGGTGCGTGGCAAGATTATCAAGCTGCTGGAACGCGAAATCAACGCGGGCATCCGCGAGTAGGGCCGTTCCGAGACCCGCCCGCACACCAACAACGAAGCACACAGAGGGCACAGAGCACACGCTGCCCCTGTGTGCTTTGACCTATACACAGATTACGCCGACAAGGGTGTCGGCCATATGGTACAGGTCATTTTCGTGTACAATACAGGCAAAGGTAGCCAGAGGGAGCAAAAGCATGCGGCTGGTAACGACAGAAGAAATGCGCCGCCTGGAACAGCTTACCGTTGAGGCGGGAAGCACCTGGAACGATCTTATGGAGCGGGCCGGGTCGGGCGTGGCCCGTATCGCTGCCCAGCAACTTGGCGAGCCACGCGGCAAGCAGGTGTTGATTCTGGTTGGCCCTGGCAATAACGGCGGCGATGGGCTGGTCGTGGCACGGCACGTGCATCACATGGGGGCGCATGTCTCGCTGTATATCTGGCAGCGGCAGGGCTTCGAGCGCGACCTGAACTGGCAACAAAGCCGCGCCCGCAAGATTGCCGAATATCAAGCCGCCGAAGATAGCGAGTATCAAGTGCTCAAAACGGCACTGGGTCATACCGATATGGTGGTTGATGCGCTGCTGGGGATGGGGGTCAACCGCGAAACAAGCGGGTCGCTGGCCGATATTCTCAACCTGATCAATCAGGCGCGGGCTGCACGCCCATTCAAGGTACTGGCTATCGACCTGCCAACCGGCATTAACTCGGATACCGGGCAGGTACTTGGCACTGCGCTGCGGGCCGATGTAACTGTGGCAACGGGCGCAGTCAAGCGCGGTTTGCTGTTCTACCCGGCACACGACTATGCCGGAACATTGCTCGTAACACCGATTAACATTCCTCATCATATATTCGAAACGATTATGAGCGAAAAACTAACACCTGAGATTGTGCGCCCACTGCTGCCCGAACGTCCCGCCGCTTCGCACAAAGGCACGTTTGGCAAGGTGCTGGTGGTGGCTGGTTCGCTAAACTACCCCGGCGCGGCGGCGCTGGCAACATCGGCGGCCTACCGTGCTGGTGCCGGATTGGTCACGCTAGCCTCGGCCCGCAGCATCATCGGTATCAGTGGCCGTGCGCCCGAAGTGACCCTGCTGCCGCTTGCCGAAACCAACGGCGTGATTGCCGCCGCTGCTGCCGACGAACTGCACAAACAGCTCGAAAACTATCAAGCACTGTTGATCGGGCCAGGACTGGGACAGGAAGAGCCAACCCAGGACTTTATGCAACGCCTGCTTGGTCTGCAAACGCCCCGCCAGCGGCCCCGTGTGGGCTTTCGTCCGCCCACACCCGAAGAAGAACATGCCCAGCAAGGCTTTACTATTGCCGACCTGCCCCCAACCGTGATTGACGCCGACGGCTTGAATATGCTGGCAAAGCTGGAGCACTGGGCCGAAACGGTACCTCGTGAGCGGCTGGTGCTGACACCGCACCCCGGCGAGATGCAGCGCCTGCTCAATGGGGCAGAACTGGCTGCCGATCTGGTGCAGGCCACAACCGAGGCGGCGCAGCAGTGGGGGCAGGTGGTGGTGCTGAAAGGGGCAACCACCGTGATTGCAGCCCCCGATGGGCGCAGCCTGGTATATCCGGGTGGCAATGCAGCCCTGGCAACCGCTGGAACGGGCGATGTGCTGGCGGGTGTCATTGCGGCACTGCTGGCGCAGGGCGTGGCCCTGTTTGATGCGGCGGCGCTGGGCGTGTATCTGCATGCGGCGTCCGGGGCATTGCTGCGTGATGAACTGGGCGATATGGGCACGCTGGCGGGCGATCTGCTGCCACGCCTGCCGCTGGTTATCCGCGCTTTGAAGATGGGGCAATAGCCATGCACATGGTCGATTTGATCGCCAGAAAACGCGACGGCGGCACCCTGGAGACCGCCGAAATCAACTGGCTGATCACCAACTACACTCAGGGCAACATCCCGGATTATCAGATGTCGGCGTGGGCGATGGCCGTGCTGATGACAAGCATGACGCTCCGCGAAACGATAGATCTGTCGCTGGCGATGGCCCGCAGTGGCACCATGCTCGATCTGTCGGACATTGCACCGATAGTGGGCGACAAGCACTCGACGGGCGGCGTGGGCGACAAAACAACGCTGCTGCTCTGCCCGATGGTTGCGGCGGTCGGCTTGCCCATCGCCAAGATGAGCGGGCGCGGCCTCAGCTTTACGGGCGGCACAATTGACAAGCTCGAAAGTATTCCAGGCTTCCGGGCCGACCTGCCGACCGACCTGTTCCGGCATGTCTTCCGTGAGGTGGGGTTGGTGGTTGCATCACAGACCGAAGATCTCGCGCCCGCCGATAAACAACTGTATGCACTGCGCGACGTGACGGCAACGGTTCAGTCAACACCGCTGATTGCGGCGAGTGTGATGAGCAAGAAGATTGCCGCCGGAGCCAACTGCATTGTGCTGGATGTCAAGTATGGCAGTGGTGCGTTTATGCGAACGCTGGACGATGCCCGCCTGCTGACCCAGACGATGGTCGGGGTGGGGCAAAGCTGCAACCGCAAGGTCACGGGTGTTATCAGTTCGATGGAGCAACCGCTGGGGCGGGCGATTGGCAACGCGCTCGAAGTGCGTGAGGCGATTGAGGGGTTGCACGGCGAAGGCCCCACCGATCTGGTTGACCTGTGTCGTGAACTCGGCTCGCGGTTGCTGGTGCTGGCCGACAAAGCCGAAAGCTACGAGCACGCGACCGCCCTGCTTGACGAGGTGCTGCAAAGTGGCGCGGCGCTGGAGAAGTTCCGCCAGATGGTGCTGTACCAGGGTGGGAGCGTGGGTGTCATCACGCGCCCCGAACGGTTGCCACAAGCGCCGGTGGTTGCGCCGGTATCGGCCCGCACAGGTGGGTATGTGGCCGCGATTGATGCTCAGGCGCTTGGTCTGGCAGTGGGGGCGCTCGGTGGCGGCAGGGCACGCAAGGGTGATACAATTGACCACCGGGTCGGGTTGGTGCTGGAAGCGAAGGTGGGTGATGCCGTTGAAGCGGGCGCACCGCTGTTGTTCATCCACGCTGCCAGCGATGCCGATGCGCGGCGTGTAGAGCAGCGCCTGCTGGATGCCTATACCATCAGTGCCGAACAGGTGCCGCCGCCGCCGCTGATTGCCGATGTGGTTGAGTATTAGCACAGGCGAAGGGCCAGGGGGAATAGGGGTAGCCTCGGTGGGGCTTTGTGTAGCAACTCGATGTTTCAGCGTCGGGTGGTGAGGAGCATACAATGCCAATCTACGAATATGGCTGCAAGCAATGCAATGGTCATTTTCAGAAACTGGTGCAGGGCTTCAGCGACCCGATAGGGCTGACCTGCCCGCGTTGTGGGAGCACGCACCTGCAACGGTTGGTCTCGCGCTTTGCAACCGTCAAGTCGGAAGAGGCCCGCATTGATGCGCTCGCCGACCCGTCCACGTTTGCCGGCTTGGACGAGAACGACCCGCGCTCGGTGGCGCAGTGGGCCAGAAAGCTTGGCAAAGAACTGGGCGACGAAGCGGGCGACGATTGGAATGAGATGGTTGATGAGATGCTGGAAGCCGAACTGAACGGCAACGACGACGACACAAAGCCAGGTGCTGGCTCTCGTTCGGGCGATAACTTGGGCTGGGGCTGAGGCCGTAACGATACAGGATAGACTATGTCACTTTTTAAGCGCCTCTTCGGGCGTGGGCAGGATGCCCCCCGTACCGAAGCGGAGGCCGAGCAGGAAGAGCAGAAGGTTGAGCAGAGCCTGGAGAAGTCGCGCCAGGGCTTGTTCGGGCGCATTGCCGATCTGTTCTCAACGGGCGAACCAATTACTGATGAACTGTGGGACGAACTGGAAGAACTGCTGATCCAGGGCGATGTTGGCGTTGAAACCACGCTCTATCTGGTGAACCGTACCAAAGACCGCTGTAACCGGGTGGGAGCCAAACGCGCCAACGAAGCACGCGAGATGCTCGAAGCCGAGATGGTGAGCATCTTCCAGGAACATGTCTACGAGCCGACGATGCAGGCCCGCCCCTATGTCATTCTGGTGGTAGGGGTGAATGGTGCTGGCAAAACCACATTGATTGCCAAACTTGCCCACCGTTATAGCAAGGTGTTTGGCAAAAAGGTGCTGCTCGCTGCAGGCGATACCTTCCGGGCGGCGGCTAGCGAACAGCTTGAAATCTGGGCCGAACGTACAGGCGTGCCTGTTATTAGCCGGGGGCAGGGGGCCGATGCTGGCGCGGTGGTCTACGATGCAATCGATGCTGCCGTTGAGCAGGATGTGGATATTTTGATTGTGGATACGGCAGGCCGCTTGCAGGCCAAGTACAACCTGATGCGCGAACTGGAGAAGCTCCGCAACATTATTCGCCGCCGCATTCCCACTGCACCACACGAGGTGCTGCTCGTGATTGATGCGACTACTGGACAGAATGGGGTGTTGCAAGCGAAAGCCTTCCGTGATACGGCAGGTGTGACGGATGTTGCTGTAACCAAACTGGATGGCACGGCGAAGGGTGGCATTGCGCTGGCAATTGCCCAGGATATTGCACGCCCGATCCGTTATATTGGCACGGGCGAGAAGATGACCGATCTGGCCCTGTTTGATTCACAAAGTTTTGTGCGTTCGCTATTTGCAAGAAGCTGATATTGCGCAGAAACGAGGAGCATCACAGCCATGACGCTGGAGATTGTCAAGTGCCCGACGTGCAAGCAAAAGCTGGGGGTGCAGCCGTATATTCAGGTTGGTTCGCGCATCTCGTGTGCCAACCCTGGATGCAACACGATGCTGCTGATTACCAAGCGCCACCCGATCCAGGTGGAGGTTGTGCCATATAAAGAAACCCTCAACGCCGATAGTAGCCCGGAGTCATATGGCTAGATGAGGAGACTGCATGAGCCGTGCCGCCCGAACCGAAGCGTCTCTCACGGTTGATGACCTTGCCGCCCTGCCGCAGGAGGCGGGTACCCGCTATGAGCTTATCGACGGAGAGCTTCACGTGACCAGTCAGCCCCACGAAGCGCACCAGTTTATCGCTACCAATATTGCAAGCCTGCTATGGATGTGGAACCAGCAGCGGGGCGCGGGGCGCGTCTACGGCTCGCCGCCGGGGGTGGTGTTCGGACCAGGGGATGCGGTCGCGCCGGATGTGGTGTGGGTCAGTGCGGCACGGGTGCCGTCGCTGGTGCGCGAGGGCAAGCTGTATGGTGCACCCGACTTGATGGTGGAAATCCTCTCGGCGGGCAGCGCCAACACCAGCCGCGACCGTACCAGGAAACTGACGCAGTACGATACCTACGGCGTGCAGGAGTACTGGATTGTTGACCGCTTCGCGCAGACGGTGGAGGCCTACCGCCGCGACGAGATGGGACGGCTCACCCTAGCACAGACCTACACCCGAGACGATGAACTGACCTCGCCGCTGCTGCCCGACTTCGCCTGTCGGGTGGCGGCGTTTTTTGGCTTATGAATGCGGTATCCTGATTCTGATACCGCTCCTCACCTTTTCCTCATCTAACATTCATCGCGATCCCACACACTTTTCGCAACTTTCCTGTAGTATACAACGTCAAGAGGAGTGAATGAACTGCACATGTTGGTGTAGAAAACTTGACGAGATGACGATGGAAGGAGGAGTCTCGTGGTAGGTGCAACAGCATTGTTTGATCTGCGAGTCTGGCGTGATGAGCGCCTCGGTCAGCTCTGGCGGGTCTCCTACAATGAGGGTGACGGGCCAACATTGGTGACCTTTCCCGATGTCAAAGCGCTTGGGGACTTTCTCTCCGAGCGGCTTGGTCTGAAGCTCATCGGCGAAGGGAAAGAGATTGACGAGCATCACTCCCTGTACATGGATGACGACGGCGAGATAGTTACCAATTGATACAATCATATTGGTGGAGCTGTTAGCTGTCGATATTCAGACGTGAGATATCGGGCTTGGCCGGCGGCACGACTTTCACATTGGCAGGTTGCAGGTTGCCCATCGGCAGTACCAGTAGCCAGTGCTCCAGAATGCCGAGGGTGGTAAGTGTTGCCAGCAGCGCCAGTCCGACCGCCCGCCCCGGCTCATCGATGGCAAACAGGCTCGCCGCAATCCACAGGATCAGGGCCAGGACGCTTGCGGTCATGACTGCGGGCAAAAAGAACGGGTTTGAGGGTCGTTGTGTCCAGAAGCTCCCCAGGTAGCGCAGATGAACGGGCAGGGCATCAACGTGCAAGCTGCGTGCGCCCAGCAATACATTGAGTTTGGCGCTGTGCTGCAATGCCCACAGCAGCGCAAATGTCCACGGCCCCGCGACGTTGCCAGCGTCTAGTGCAATCCAGCCCAGTAAACAGAACTCGACTATGACAGCGGCTTCGTGATAGAGGTGTGTGCTCAGGGCATAGCCGAAGCGCCGCCAGCCTGTTGCAGCCGGCGGGCAAGGTGCACGCCACGGGCCAGTCAGGACTCCGCTATAAAAGGCCAGTTCGTGCCACGTCCAGATCAGCATACCGGCAACAACACCCTGGTAGGCCCCGATGATCGAGAGGTCGTGCCGTACTGCATACATCTGGTGGTGTGCTATGATAAGCAACGGAATGGTCAGGAGGAGGACAAGCTGGGCAGGCCGTGCGCCGCGCCGATTGAGCCAGAGCAACCCTACCGTTAACCCTCCCCATAGGCAAAAAACCGCAATTAAGGGATAAAGATAAAGTTGTGCCCAGAGCGTTAGGGGTAGGTTCATAGAGGGTCATCCCCATCCATACTTTTGCATGATATGGAATGATGGTAACACGCTGCAAGGCGGCTGTCAATTAGAAACACGGTTTCTTTTTTCTTGCTCATGTGCTATCACACACGATGCCGGAGACGGTAGATCCCCGGCTACCATAACAAAGCCCACCTGGTCTATTCTCTTGACCTTCGTCGGCGAGGTGTTTATAGCTCGCTCAGCACAGCACGTGCTGCGGCCAGTGTCATATCGATGTCTTCCTGGCTATGTGCAAGGCTCATAAAACCTGCCTCAAACTGCGAAGGGGCCATATACACGCCCCGCTCGATCATGGCCCAGAAGAACCGGGCAAAGCGCTCGGTGTGGGCGTAGGCACGGGCCGTGGCATAGCTCGTGATCGCCTGCCCCGCCTCCTTTAAGAAGTAGAAGCCGAACATCGTGCCCGCGTGCCCCGCCTGAATTGGTATGCTTGCTTCGCTGGCAACCTGCTCCATACCTGCTACCAGTGCGGCAGTGCGTTTGGCAATCTGGTTGAACCAGTCGGCCTGCTGGATATGCTGCAAGGTGACCAGTCCGGCGACCATTGCCAGCGGGTTACCAGACAGCGTGCCCGCCTGATACATCGGGCCAGCCGGGGCGACCGTCTGCATCATCGCCCGTTTGCCGGCGTAGGCTCCCACAGGCAACCCGCCGCCGATGACTTTACCCAGACAGGTCAGGTCAGGGTCGATGCCCCACGCACCCTGGGCACCTCCCGGCGACACCCGGAAGCCCGTCATCACCTCATCGAAGATCAGCAGGGCACCGTGCTGGCGGGTCAGGTCGCGCAACGCTTGCAAATAGCCGGGTTGGGGCAGCACAAAGCCCATATTTGCGGCAATCGGCTCGACAATCACACCCGCAATATCGCTGCCGTGTTCGGCAAAGAGCGCCTCAATTGCTGCCACGTCGTTGTATTCGGCAACAAGGGTATGGGCGGTGGTGCTGGCTGGAACACCGGGGCTATCGGGCAGGCCAAGTGTAGCAACACCGCTGCCCGCCTGCACCAGCAACATGTCGGCGTGGCCGTGGTAGCAGCCGCTAAACTTGATAATTTTGCTGCGGCCTGTGTAGGCGCGGGCCAGCCGGAGAGCGCTCATGGTGGCTTCGGTGCCGCTGTTGACGAAGCGAATCTGCTCGATACCGGGCATCATCGCAATGACCTGCTCGGCAAGCTGTGTTTCCAGTTCAGTCGGTGCGCCGTAGCTAGTGCCCCTGGCTGCCTGTCGGGTAATGGCTGCAACAACTGCCGGGTGTGCGTGGCCTAGGATGAGCGGCCCCCACGAGAGCACATAATCAATATAGCGGTTGCCGTCGGCATCCCACATATAGGCACCCTCGCCGCGCTCGATCATCAGCGGGCTACCACCGACGCCACGGAAGGCTCGCACGGGCGAATTGACCCCACCGGGAAGCACACGTTGCGCTGCTTCAAAAAGCTCGTGCGAACGGCTATGCGTTATGGTCATGGGCGTTGCTCCTTGTTATGAAAATACTCTAGGCGCGGCTTGCCGCCGTGTAGACTGGCTCTTCACTCCTCACCCCTGGCCCCCGCGCCCACTCAAGGGGCGTGAGGGGAGTGCGGGCGGTGCTGGTCTCTATCATATCTGGCTGGCCTCGTGCACATACTCAATCAGTCGCCGTACATTCTCGACGGGCGTTTCGGTCTGGATACCATGCCCCAGATTAAAGATGTGCCCCTCGCGTCCGCCCGCCCGATTGAGAATATCGGTGGCGCGTTGTTCGAGTTCGGGCCACGGCGCAAATAGCGTGGTCGGGTCGAGATTGCCCTGCACGGCAAAGCCGGGGCCAAGCTGCGCCCATGCATCATCAAGATAGATGCGCCAGTCCACGCCGAGCACGTCTACATCGATCTGGCGGAGCAGCGGCAGCAGCCCATTCATATCGGTGCCAAAATAGATGGTGGGCACGCCCGTCTCGCGCAGACGGGTAGCACACTGCTGCACATATGGCAAGACATAGATGGTGTAGTCGAACGGAGCCAGCGCACCGGCCCAGCTATCAAAGACCTGCACTGCCTGTGCGCCCGCCTCAACTTGGGCCAGCAGATAGTCTATGACGAGCGTGGTGAGCTTCTGCATCAGCAGGTGCCACGCTTCGGGCTGACTATACATAAACTGCTTGGTTCGGCGATAGTCACGTGAGCCGCCGCCCTCGATAGCATAGCTTGCCAGGGTGAAGGGTGCGCCACTGAAGCCAATCAGCGGCACCCGGCCTGCAAGCTCACGCCGCACCAGCCGGATTGCTTCTAGCGTGAAGGCGGCTGTTTCGTGCGGGTCGGGTTGGCGCAACGCGGCAACATCGGCGGGTGTACGCAGCGGGTTATGAATCACTGGCCCTTCGCCCTGCTCGAAGGTCAGGTCAATGCCCATTCCTTCAAGTGGTGGCAGAATATCAGCAAAGATAATCGCCGCATCAAGCGCAAAGGCATTGATCGGCTGCATCGTAATTGCGGCGGCAACCTCCGGGCGCTTGACCATCTCAAGGAAGCCGTAGCGCTCGCGCACAGCGCGGTATTCGGGCATATAGCGGCCCGCCTGTCGCATCAGCCAGATGGGGGTGCAGTCGGTTGGCTGGCGGCGGCAGGCACGCAAAAAGCGGTCATTCATAGTTCACGTGTCCTATCGTTCGTAGTGCAAGCTAGCGCTGCTCGTTGAGCCAGCGTACCGCGTCCTTCGCAAAGTAGGTAATAATCATATCGGCACCGGCCCGCCGAATAGCATACAGGCTTTCAAGCGCAACCTGCCGCTCATCCAGCCAGCCATTGGCTGCCGCCGCCTTGATCATGGCATACTCACCACTCACCTGATAAGCTGCAAGCGGTAGATTGAAGTGCTCGCGCATCTTCGCCAGAATGTCGAGGTAGGGCAACGCGGGCTTGACCATCAGCATATCCGCGCCTTCTTCTACATCAATCGCTACTTCCTTCAGTGCTTCGCGGGCATTCGGCGGGTCGATCTGGGCGTTGCGACGGTCGCCAAATGCAATGCTACTTCCGGCAGCATCG
>JAAUSQ010000080.1 GCA_012033195.1 Chloroflexaceae bacterium | reverse complement strand
TCAGCAGCACGCCGAGGCCAAAGTCGGTGATAGTGCCCAGGTATTGCGCCACCAGCAGCGCCGCCACGGTGTAGGGGCCAATCTCGGCGGCGGGCAGGGTGCCAAGCAGCACCACAAAAAAGACCATATCGAGCGCCCGCACCACGAGCCGCGCCACAAAGGGCACCGCGCTATTTTTGACAATTCGGCGGGCGGCGTTGTCGTCGTCGCGGTAGAAGCGTCGCCACAGCCACACCGCCACCCCGCACAGCAGCAGGATACCTGCTAGCCCGATTATAAAGAGCGTCAGTCGATCCACAACATACTCCACTCAGGCGCAAAATATTTCACCGGAAAACCGCACGACAGGCGGCATTACGGGCCGCGCACCCGGCACTGCTGCCATAGTCGGGGCAGCGTGCCGTCATAATGCATGCCTGTTGTCCATCGCCAATCAGTTCGATGGTGCCGTGCAGACCGGGATGATAGAGCCGTTCCGCAGGTACCCCGCTGATCTGCGCTCGCTCGCTGAATGTCAGGGGCACGCCTTCGGTATCGGTGCCCGCCCGTGTAAACACTATCGCCTGCGGCTGCCACGCCGCCAGTTGTCCGGCATCAAGCGGCTGTGTCCAGGGATAAACCAGCAGCGTGAGCGGTGCGGCTTCTGACGATGCAGTGGCGGGGCCAATCTGCACCCGTGTGCCGCCATAGTCCAGCCGCAGCGCCAGCCGTTCGGCGCTGGTGCCCGTGTCAAATATGGTCAGCGTGAGTGCATCAATCGCAAGCTGATCGCCGGGTTGCGCCACGTGGTAGGGCACCTGATACACCTCAAGCAGGCGCAGCAATTCGCGGCTGGTGGCCTCGTCGGGCAAGGCAGCGGGCAGCAGCACGATATCGGCGCTGTAGCGTTCCAGTACTGCCACCTGCGCCGGAAGCCGTTTTTCGTCGCCGTGGGTCAGCACAACTGCCGCGAGCTTGCGCTGCCAGAACGGGAGCGTCTCGCCCAGCGCCAGCGTCAGGGTTGGCGGGTCGGCTCCGCCATCGATCAGTACATACTGCGCGCCGGGAGTTTGCACCAGCACAGCATCGCCTTCAACATCGAGCACCCAGACATGCAGCCGTCCATCGGGGCGCGTGGACCAGCCAAGCGCCAGCAGCAGCGCCCCCCCAGAGCGCAAGCCCCACCAGCCAGCGCAGCAGGGGCCGGGGTGCCTTGTGTGTTGCCATAACGATCCTCGGTGCTGCACATCTGCGCCTGGTGTCGGGTGCGCCTTATTATACAGGCAGGCGCGGCGTGGTACAATGCGAAGGAAGACAAATGATTATTTCGAAGACGGGCTGCGATGGTACCGTTTGAGCAGATTCAAGATATCAGCGAACAAATTGCTCGGCGGTTTCAGCCACAGACGCTTATCCTGTTTGGCTCGTATGCCTATGGGCAGCCAACCAACGACTCAGATATTGATATGCTTATTATTATGCCATTCAGTGGTTCACCAGCACGAGTAGCCAGTACCATTCGAATGCAACTTGAGCGCTACCCAGCAGCCGGGTTGGATCTAGTTGTACATACTCCCGATGACATCACCCGCCGTTTGAAAGAGAATGATTATTTTTTGCAAGATATCCTGACACACGGAAAAGTGCTGTATGAAGCCCCTGACCAGCGAGATGCACAAATGGCGATAGATACTTGTATCCAGATGAGAAATCACCTTCAGCAAAACTTAGGCATTACTTGATTCAATAGTATCAAAAAGGAAAATTATATGAACATGGCACAGGGCAAGCCGAACCGCCTGATTGACGCAACCAGCCCATATCTGCTCCAGCACGCCCACAATCCCGTTGATTGGTATGAATGGGGCGAAGAAGCACTGCAAAAAGCACAGGCCGAAGATAAACCAATATTGCTCAGTGTTGGGTATGCGGCCTGCCACTGGTGTCACGTCATGGCTCACGAGAGCTTTGAGGATGAAGCGACGGCGGCCCTGATGAATGAACTGTTTGTAAATATCAAGGTTGACCGTGAGGAGCGGCCCGACATTGACTCGATTTACATGGCGGCGGTGATGGCAATGACGCGGCACGGTGGCTGGCCCATGACGGTGTTCCTCTTCCCCGATGGTACACCGTTTTATGGTGGCACGTACTTTCCACCCGATGCGAAGGCGGCCCGTTACCGTATGCCCGGTTTTAAGCAGGTACTGCGCTCGGTGGCCGATGCCTACCAAAACCGCCGCGACGAATTGCTGAACCAGGGCCAGGAATTGATGAAGATGCTGGCGCAGGATCGGCGCGGTAGTGGCGGCGCGGCAGGCCCGCTCTCGCCCGACTTGCTGACCCAGGCGTTTCTGGCACTGCTGCAAGAGTTCGACTATGAGCACGGCGGCTTCAGTGGTGCGCCCAAGTTCCCGCAGCCGATGACGCTGGAATTTTTGCTACAAAGCTATATTCGTTCGGAGAGCGCCGAAACGTTGCGGATGGTTGAGTTCACCTTACAGAAGATGGCAGCAGGAGGTATCTACGATCAGCTTGGCGGCGGCTTCCATCGCTACAGCGTCGATGAGCGCTGGCTGGTGCCACACTTCGAAAAGATGCTGTATGACAATGCCCTGCTCACATATGTCTTTGTGCAGACCTACCTGCTGACGGGCAACCTGTACTATCGCCATATTGCCGAAGAAACGCTGACCTACATTCAGCGTGAGATGACCCACCCCGATGGGGGCTTCTACAGCACCCAGGATGCCGATTCCGAGGGCGTTGAGGGCAAGTTCTTTGTGTGGACACCCGACCAGGTGCGCGAGGTGCTCGGCGAAGATGCGGTGCTGTTCTGCCAGCTTTTTGATGTGACAGCACGCGGCAACTTCGAGGGCAGCAACATTCTCAACCTGCCCCATCCGGTAGGGGAGATTGCGCGGGTAACCGGCGTCTCGCTGGAGCGCTTGCAAGAAGTCGCCGCCCGGGGCCGCGTCAGGCTGTGGCAGGCTCGCGAGCGGCGCATCAAGCCGGCCCGTGACGAAAAGATATTGACGGCCTGGAATGGCATGATGCTGCGGGCAGTGGCGGCGGCGGCGCGGGCCTTCGATAGTGCGCAATACCTGACGATGGCGCAGCGCAACGCTACCTTTGTGCTGACCCACCTACTGCGCGGCGATGGGCGCGTGCTCCGCAGTTGGAAGGATGGACGCACTACGGTGCTCGGCTTCCTCGAAGACTACGCACTGCTGGCGGATGGCTTGCTGGAACTGCACGCCGCCGATGGCAACCCGCGCTGGCTGCGCGAGGCGATAGCACTGGCCGACGAAATGCAGCGGCTCTTCTGGTCGGATGAGATCGGCGGCTTTTACGATACCGCCACCGACCAGGAAGCCCTTGTAACCCGCCCGCGTGATGTGAGCGACAACGCTACACCATCGGGCAATTCGGTGGCAACCCACGTATTGCTGCGGCTGGCAGCGCTCACCGGTAACGACACCTACCGCGAACGGGCCGAGCACGTGCTTGAGGGCATGAACGATGCGATGCGCCGCCTGCCCACGGGCTTTGGACGGTTGCTGTGTGCAGCAGATATGGCGCTGGCACGTACCCGCGAGGTGGCGCTGGTGGGCGACCCGCAGAGTCCCGACCTGCAAGCACTGGTGGCGGTGCTGCACCAGCGCTTCGACCCGTATATGGTGCTGGCCTACAAGACACCCGCCACGACTGCCGACGATATCGCAGCGGTGGCGTTGCTACAAGACCGCGAACAGCTTGACGGCAAGGCCACCGCTTATGTCTGCGAGGGCTTCGCCTGCAAGTTGCCCGTCACCGATGCCGCCGCGCTCCAGGCACAGCTTGCCGAGGCGTAGCGGTACAGCATCTTCCTGGGTAGCGTTCGTCCCGGCCCCCGCTCTTTGTGGAAGCGGGGGCACAAACCCCGATCACTTTTTTGCGGTTTAACGATTTGTCTATAGCACTAATGCCGCCTTTTGTGTATGCTTGGTATGTGCTTCTATACTTTCCAGCACAGCGGCACTAGTGGGAATACGCAACAAGGAGAAAGAAACTATGCAAATTCCGGATGCCTCGACTGCACCCGCACCTGCACCTGCGCCGCAGAAGGGCGGGCGAACGCGTACCTTTTTTATCGGTTGCGGGGTGACTGCGGCCCTGCTTGTCCTGGGGTTTATTGGAATCGCCGTACTGGGGTCGATGGCGGCGCAACGGGCCGCAGCGTTGCTAACTACCGCCCGTGAGCAGCAGGCGGCAGGCGATTATGATACCGCATTGACAACGCTAGACTCGGTCTTTACGGACTATGGGACGTATGATGCAGCCGACGAAGCACGGGGACTGTATCCGCAGCTTCAGCTTGAGTCGGCGGCGGCCCTGCGCGAAGATGGACAGTTCGAGCCATCGCTGGAACGCTATGATGAGGTACTGTCGGCTGCGTATGCCGAGCGCTTTGATGCTGGCTCGGAAGAGTATGCCGATGCCGTGGAGCAGGCCGCAGCACTCACCGATGATGCTACAACAGGGAAACTTGAAACCCGGTTGGCATGGGGCGAGTCGCTCACCAGTGAGGGCGATTTTGCCGCCGCGCAGGAGCAGATTGAGCAGGTTATTAATGAGGCAGCCGCCGGCTCGGATATTGATGAGCGGGCACGTGCGGCCCTGCCAGCGGTGTACATCGGGCGGGCCGAGGAAGCAATGACCGCTGGCGATGCGGCTACTGCCTTTGAGCGACTGGATTTTGTGCTGACCAATTATCAATCTGGCCCCGGACGCGAAGCAGCACTGGCGAGCTTCGCAACGATGGCAGAACCGTTTTATGGGCAGGCGCAGCAACATATTACAGCGGGCGAATTTGCGACTGCCGAAGATTTACTGGTAGGCGTGATCAACTATGCGCCCGATGCCCCGATTGTCAGCCAGATTCGCAGCGAGTTGCCTACCCTGTATCTCAATTGGGGTGCGGCGGCGGCAGCGGCGGGCAACTATGAAGAGGCTATCGGTGTGTACGAGTTCCTGATTGCAGAATTTCCGGAGAGCGAACTGGTGCCACAGGCGCAGACGGCGCTGGTTGATGCCCGCGTTGCAGCGGTGGCAGCCAGTGGAACGGCGGGCGAACTGCCGCCCCCGCAGGCCAGTGGCAGCACAGGCGGTGAAACATCTACCTACGATGTGACCAATGATACCGTTTGCCCGATCCTGGTGCTGCTGAGTGGGCCGCAATCGCAGGCGGTCGAAGTACCGTCGCAGCAGAATACCCAGTTTGAAGTCCAGCCGGGTATCTACAATCTGGTGGTACAGATTGACGAGGAGCAGACTACCGACCCGAATTGTATGGATATCATCCCCTTTACCAACCAGTCCACCTTCGATCCGGGCTTCATCTACACATCCAGCTTCTTTATCAGCATCGAACCGTAAACACAGCCAGGTGTATCCCCTGCCCCCTCGCCACAGCAACCGGGAGAGGGGGCAACAGGGACAATGCGCTTCACCGTCGGGCGGGGCGGGCGTGTTGGGTGTTCAGTGTCAGTTCATCATCATTGATAACAACAGTGGTGATATTCAGCGGGACAGCCAGTTGCAGGTTGCCTGTCGGGTTAGTCAGGATGACAATAAACTGCCGATTGCGATCACGGATATCATTATCGATAATTGGCACACGCACCTGCTGCACTGTGGTAGGTGGGATGGTGGGGCTGAATGTGATGACCCCGGTTGTGGTAATGTAATCCTGGCCTGCAAGCGCCGTCTCCGCCTGTGTGCGGTAGGCAATGGTCGATGTTGACCGTACCGCCCCATTGACCGCTATATCGAGCACAATTTCGCCTGCATCCTCGTTGACCGTGTACAATGCACTGCCGAAGCGCACGGCAGGCTGCGGCCCGATCACCTGGGGAATATAGACCAGTGTCGGTGGCGGGTCGTCGTTGTCGATCTGCACTGTGGCGGTCAGTGGGGCAACAAGTTCGGCATCGCCGACGGGCATAACAAGCTCAAGCCCGAAGGTTTCGGGCGCTTCGAAGAAGGCATCGTCAAGCACGGTGATGGTAAACTGCTCGGTCAGCACAACTGGGGTAAAAACCTCGGTGATAGTCATCGGTACTGGCAGGCTCGAAATATCAAACATGATTTCGTCATCGAACGCGACATAATCGCTATCAGCCTGGGCAGTCTGGTCGGTCGTGCGTACGAGCACGCCGAACGGCTCCTCAGCGGGCTTGGTCACGAGTGCTGCCAGTGTGACGGTTACGGCATCCGTCCCTTCAACTGCTTGATACTCGGTTGCATCAAAGCTGATTCTGGCTGGCCCCTCGTCGTCTTCAATAACCACGATAGCATCAATGGGGGTACCCAGGGAGGCATCACTCGGGTTACTCAGCACCACGCGGAACGTCAGGTCGCCCTGTTCCAGCGCATCATCAATAATTGGTACCTCGAAGCGGCCTACGGTAATACCGGGTGTAAATATAAGCGTACTATTGACAGCCTCGAAGTCTATATCGGTGACCGCCGAAATAGGCTGGGTTGCATACCGTATGCCGATTTCTTGCGGCGATGGGGTACTGAGCCGTACTTCGATGCTGGCAGTGCCTGCATCTTCTGCTACCACATATTGCGTCCGGGCAAATGCAACCGTTGGGCCATCGTCATCGTCTATCGTGATGATCCCCTGCTCGCCATTCTCGGCAATCTGTACCAGATCGGTGGGGCGGGCATTGCTGAGAAGAATAGTGTACTGCCGATCAACTTGATCGATATTGTTGCCGATAAACTGAATATCGACCGTCTGGTTTGTCGTGCCCGGTTCGAAGGTCAGCGTGCCCTGGAGCGGGTCAACAATGGTATAATCGACACCAACCTGATTGGTGCCCACATCAATCTGATAATCGATCTGGAGCGTGTCAATACTTTCGGTCGAGAGCCGTACATTAAAGGCGGCATTGCGTGTCTCGCCCGCTGCCCCCTCTGGTATTTGCTGCCCCGATGTTGAAAAACTGGGAATTCCATCGTCGTCAATAATCGTGAGGGTGGCGGTGTCGGTGATGCCAATCGTGGCCCCGCTAATGATGTTGAGTTCGAGCGCGACCGTTTCCTGTGGCTCGCGGATGTTGTCGCGTACCAGGCCAATGCTGAAGTTTGCGGAAGTTTGCCCCTCGCGCAGGCGCAACTCACCCGGTCCTGGTGCACGAAAATCTTCGTCGAGCACTGCATCGATGCCTGTAGCAGCAAGCGAGAGGAGCACTTCGGTGCCCGTGACAGGCGGGTAGTTCAGGATTACGCCGATGTTGATTGACCGTTCGCTCTCAGAAACTTCGTAGGTGGGGCTGCTGAGGCTGGCAACCGGAATATCTTCGTCATCAATCGTGACGGTTACAATCACTTCGTCGTCATCGTCGGGGAGCGTCAGCCCCTGTGCGTTGAAGAGCCGCACATAAAACACCTCATCAAGTTCGGGAATATCCTCATTCAGGATATCAAACACAATTTCGCCCTGAGAACCGCCGAAGCGCACAGTGCCCAATTGCTCAACAAAGTCGAGTCCGGGAAAGGCACATTCAACTTCCGGTACGAGTGAACCAGGATCGCAGGGCAGCACTTCGTAATCGATACGTACTTCAACTTCGCTGGCCGGCGTCAGACGTAGTGCCACAACCGCCTTTTCATCGTCGCGTTCGGTTACTTCCACGTTACGCACCGAGAGGACGGGTACTGTTTCGTTTTCAACAATGGTGCCAACGGCAGTATCACGGGTAATCCCGACATCGTCGGGCGTAAGCGCACCGCCGCCGTTGTTGGTGATCTGGACATTCGAGATCTGCACACTGAACGTCTTATTGCTGGGGCGGTAGATCTCGTTGCCGTTGGTGGTCACACTGATTGTCTGCTCGGTCGTGGAGCCGCTAAAAGTAAGCGTCCCCGATTCGGCAATGTATTCAATCGGACTGACTGCCGACTCATCGATGGTGGTGTACTCGACGGTAATACTAGCACCAGCGGGCAACGGCTGCGCCAGTGTCACAGTGAAGACCATCTCGGCAGTCTGGTCGTTGTCGGCCTCATCAACCTGGGTATCGGCAATCCTCAGGGCATAGGTCGCCTGGGCCAATGGTAACTGGCGTACTGTTCTTTTCGGTGTATCGACAGTGACATCAGCCGCAGCAGAGCGGGATGTGCTGACGGGAGCGACGATGAACAACAACACGAGCAACAGGCAAATGCCTTTGTACAACGTTCGGCGCGTGCGGCGTGGCTCCGACAGGGAGGTGTGACAGTTGGGTTGCAACATAGTTTGTCCTTTCGTTCAGGGCACCGCAGTGCTGGCAACACCGTGCAGGAGGTGTTGCATCTGCTGGGTGGTTCGGCAACTGAGCCGAGCCTTGTTCATTGCAAGATAGACACAGGCAATTTACACGAGGATTAAAACACAGCAAACCAGGCCAGTACCAGAATAACCAGTACCAGAAAAAAGAACTGCCCACAAAGAGCACCCGTTCCCAGTTGAGGAAGCGCCAATCGGTAGGAATTGCATCTTCAAAGCCATAGATCGTTAACTTATAAAGGTCTTCCTCCTGAACATCTGCGCCTTTCAAATCGAAGACAAGATCGGTGACCGGAATAAAATGGACCGTCACCTCTCCCATGATAATGCGTGTATGCTCATCGGTTGCAAGCTCGGCCTGCTCGATCAAGTGGCGCAGCGAGGCTAGTTCAAGCCACTCGCGCCGCCACGGTGCTACATGCGGCTGTCCATTGCCGATAGGACTGATGCTGCGCTCGTTGTATATCTCGTGCATCGTACAGGCATGCAAAAGCCAGCGCTCATCGATGACCGAGAGATCATCGTGGGTGTGCAGTTCGCGGGCCGTGCGCTGCCAGCGAAACGCCTTACGCTGAAACATGCGCCCCACTCCATCGCAGTGCTGGCAGTGTAGCCCACCCTGTCCTTCACAATCGGGGCAGGGTACCAGTACTTTTTCGGCCTTTGCAGCCGGTGTAGTAGCGCTGCTAGTGCGTTCGCCCCGGTTCAGACGATTGTGCAGTAGCTTACCGGGGAGTGCCACTTCAAGCTCATCATCGCGGTCTTCGGCTCCGTCGTCGTCATCAGTCGGGCGTGTCTCGATAATGCGCCCCTTGCCCTTGCAGGTGAGGCAGGGCGTCTTGCCTTTGCCGCCACAGACGGCACAGCGCACCACCCGCGCCGAACCGGGCAGGATAACTTGATCACCACTATTATCCTCGAATTTTTCGGGAGCGGGTAATGCCACATTCCAACGGTCGCGGTCGGGTTCGAGCGTGATGGACTCGGCGTGATAGTCTGGTTCTTCCAGGTCGGCAGGCAGGCCCCGCTGTTCATACAACACTCGCAATCGATAAAAATAGAGGTTGTGGCTGCGGATCTGGTGGATATGTGCGAGCCGTCCGAGCAGGGCACGCCGAAACATGCCCTGAGTTGTCCACTCGTCCAGCAAGGCTGCAATCGTTCCGGGTTGCTGCATCCGTTCGGCGCGTTGCTGTGCTTCCGTCAGCGGCACCCGCAGCAGCGCCGGCCCCAGCGCCTGCGCTACAGTATCATGATGATCGCCCTCATCATTTTGTAGCGCAGTACCTTGTGGTGACCTTGGCTGCTGGGTTTGTTCGGTCTGGTGCTTTGCTACAACGTGCGTGGCGCTCTGGTGGCGCTTCAAGATACGTTCCAGTTCTGCGGCAGCAGCCATCGCCGATTGGTAGCGGCGGGCCGGTTCGAGCGCCAGCAAGGTTTGCAGCACCCGGTCCACATCGGCGGGCACTTTGCGAACGCCCCGTTCGCGCAGCGGTGGCGGCGGGCCAGGAACCCGGTAAGGGGGGGACTGGTTTTCTTCCCAGGGCAGGTCGCCGCTTACCATCACATACAGCACCACGCCCAGGCCATAAATATCAGAAAGATGCGTGACCGCAGTTGCCGAGCGGGTATGCTCTGGCGACCAGTAGCCGGGGGTGCCCATAATCGCGGAATGCACGGTGATCTTCTGGTTGGGGTCGCGGGCAATGCCAAAATCGGCTAGTAGCGCCCGTCCGGTCGCCTGTTCGAGCAGCACATTGCCGGGTGACACATCGCGGTGAATAATCTTCTGGCTATGGGCATAATCGAGAGCGGCGGCAACCTGGCTAAATACGCCGATGGCATCGGCAAATTGCAGCGGCCCATGCTGTTCGAGGTAGGTTTGCAGCGAGCTGCCATGCACATATTCGAGCATGGTGCAGTAAAAGCGCCCCTCAGCGGTTGGGGCAGGGTAGCTGCCGTGGTCGTAGACCTGCACAATATTGGGGTGGTGCAACTGACTGGCAAGGCTGGCCTCGCGCCGGAAACGTTCCACCGACTCGGCGTCGTAGGTCATCAGTATTTTGACGGCAACCCGGCGGCGTTCTAGGTGGGCATGCCGCGCCAGCCACACTTCGCTGCTTGCGCCATGCCCGATTTTACGCTCCAGGATGTAGTTGCCGATTTGCTGCGGGATACTGCTCATGGATTTGTTGCGCTGGGTTGCCCCATCTGGCACACTGGCCGGTATACGTACTACGTCGCACAAATGTCTTTATGTTCCAATAGTGTACCACGTTTAGGGGCCAGTGCGGAGCGCAATCAGGCGCTCTCAAACATCGTGCCCCAGCATTGCGAGCGTTTCCCAGAAACCAGGATAACTCACCTGCACGGCTTCGGCCCCAATAATGGTCGTTTCGGGGTTGGCCGCCAGTGCCGCTACTGCCCACGCCATCGCCAGCCGATGGTCGCCGTGGCTGTTGAGCACGGCCCCGCGCAGTGGTTCGCCCCCCCTGCCACTGACAATAAAGCCGTCTGGTTGATCTTCGGCTTCCACACCAAGCGCCTGTAGCCCTGTGACGACAGTGGCAATGCGGTCGGATTCTTTCACGCGCAACTCTTGCGCGTCACGCACTATTGTCTCGCCCGTCGCACAGGCCGCCGCCACTGCGAGCACGGGTATTTCGTCAATCAGGCGCGGGATCAAATCACCTTCGATGCGGGTGCCAACCAGTTCCGATGAGTGTACCGTGACATCACCGATAGGTTCGCTGCCTTCGATGGTTTCGTTGCTAATTGTGAGGTTGGCCCCCATTGCCCGCAGCACATCGAGCGCACCGGTGCGGGTCGGGTTGAGACACACGCCCGTGGTGGTAATCTCGGCATCGGGATGGATCGCCGCCGCCACCCACCAGAACGCCGCCGACGATGGATCGCCAGGGACACGCAGCGTGAGCGAGTGCGGGATGAGCTTGCTCTCAGCATCCTGGAGCGGCGGAAAAAGCGTGATATGATCGAGGCCAATGCCAATATCAATGCCCATCGCCGACAGCATGCGCTCGGTGTGATCACGCGAGTCAATCTGTCCATCGAGGCGCAGCGGGGCATCGCTGGTGAGCGCGGCCAGCAGGAGCGCCGATTTGACCTGGGCACTGGCGATAGAGAGGGTATACCGTCCGCCGTGCATGGGTGCGCCACGCACTGCCAGCGGTGCGCGGTCGCCGTTGGCACGCCCGTCGATGCTGGCTCCCAGGCTGCGGAGTGGCTCGGTGATACGGCGCTGAGGCCGCGCCCGCAGCGAGGCATCGCCTGTCAGCACACTGAAGAAGGGTTGCCCCGCCAGCAGGCCAGTGAGCAGGCGCAGCGTAGTGCCACTGTTGCCACAGTCCAGCACATCGGTTGGTTCGCGCAGCCCGCGCAGGCCCACCCCGTTCACAATCACTGTATCATTCTGGCGTTCAATCTCGACACCAAGCGCCTGCATACAGGCGATAGTGCTGAGACAATCGGCTCCGGTAAGAAAATTGGTAATCCGTGCGCGTCCCCGTGCAATGGCGTTAAACATCACAGCACGGTGTGATACCGATTTATCGCCGGGAACGAGCAACTTGCCACGCAGATGGCGTGGCGCTTGAAGCGTAATGCGCGACACAGCTTACTCCAGTGTGCTAACGAGCTTATAACCAAAGCCGCGTTGGGTTAGCAGGTAACGCGGGTTCGATGGGTTTTCTTCGATGCGATGGCGCAGGCGGTACACTAGGGCATCGATAGCATTGTAATCGAACACCTCGTAATCCCACACACTGCGGGCAATTTCATCTTTGCTGACAACCTGCCCTTTGCGGGTGTAGAGCAGTTCGAGCAGTTGAAACTCCTTGACGGTCAGGGGTGGGGCCAGCAGTTGCCCACGAATGTATACTTCTTTGGCCCGACTATCGACCCGCACATCTTCTTCGTCGCGGAGCGTCCGCAGCACTTCGGGCGGCAGCGGGCCGCGTGCGGTTGCTTCCGGGTCGCGGAAGGTGATAATGGTATCTGCAATCACAACCTGATCTTGATCGGCAAGCGGGTGGGTATCGGTGACCCGATTGCCATTAACAAATGTGCCATTGGTGCTGTTCAGGTCGCGCACAAAGAAGCCGTCTTCGGTGCGCTCAAGCCGTGCATGGCGGCGCGATGCCAGGGCATGGTCAATGATAAGATCGTTTGTGCCATCGCGCCCGATGGCAAACACATCTTTATCCCATTCAAATTCGAGATACGACCCATCCTGGCGCTTAACAGTCAGCTTCGGAGCGGGAGCCGGATGCATAAGCGCAGTCCTCTTCCTTTGTTTCAGTACAACCAGCCAACGTCGCAGTATATCCCTAGGATATACCGAATACTGCCTGTATTGTAACATGCAGTGAACCATTCAATTACAATTAGTCTGCAACAAGGGTCCTGCGTACGGCTTCTTGCAACGAGCTATACGTCACAATGCCCTGTAGATCGATGCCGAGCGTGACCAGCGTGTGGGCCAGGGTCGGCTGAATGCCCGTCAGCACAATCTGTGCTCCCAGCAGGCGCACCGCCCGCGCTGCTTGCAGCAGGGTATGTGCAACCTGATCGTTGACGGTGGGAACACCTGTAATATCGAGCATGGCGGTTTCAGCCTGATACCGCGCCACCCCTTCCAGGAGCGTTTCAAGTATCTGCTGCGAACGGTTTGCGTCGATGATGCCAATCAGCGGCATCACAATCACGCCCTCGGTGATGGGGATCAGCGGGGTGCTCAGTTCGCGCAGTCGCCGTTCTTGCGCATCCAGGAGTTGTTGCTGCAAGGCGGCGCGTTGTTGCTCGCTGATCCGTTGCTCGGTAATGTCGGTGGCAATGCCTGCCACGCCGATGATCTGGCTCTTACGGTCGTAAAGCGGAAACTTGATTGATGCATAGGTAGAGACCTGCCCAAAATCACCTGAAATTGTGAACTCCTGCACCGATGGTTGCCCGGTTTCCATCACCTGGATATCTTCCTGGCGATAGCGCTCGACGATTTCGGCGGAGGGACCTGTCTCATCCACAATTTCGCTATCAGTTTTTCCAAGCACCTTGTTGCGTTCGACCAGGTTGATGATTTCATACCAGCGGCTCAGGGCAAGGTGTCGGCCTTTTGTATCTTTTATAAACAGTAACAAAGGAATATATTCAAGAATGGCATAGAGCAATGTATCACTCTGTTCCAACTCGGTTAGACGCTGGCGCAGACGAGCGTTTTCTTCCTGGAGGTTTTCCACAGTAGAGGTGTCATTCTTCACAAAGTCTACTCCTTATATTTACCATAACAATGGCTTGTCTATTAGTATAACGAAGTTTGTACGCCTTGTGATCATAATATGTTGTCCAGCATCAAAACAGTCCATCGTAGCTTCATGTGGTATCATACAGCCGTGCATATCGTGTACGATGAGAACTCGCTGAAGGACGCAGGAGTCAAACCCTTGACCCAGCTTGTAGGCCAGCAATTTGGACGCTACTTTGTTGAACAGGAAATCGGGCGCGGTGGAATGGCACGGGTGTATCGTGCCACTGACACCCGGCTTCAGCGCACTGTCGCCTTGAAGGTGATGGCAGCCCAGTTAAGCAGCGACCCTGAATTTGCGCGGCGCTTCGAGCGCGAGGCGATCCTGATCGCCAACCTGCGCCACCCTGCTATTGTTACCGTCTATGATATTGATGAGCAGGATGGTGTACGGTATATCGCAATGGAGTTTATCCAGGGGCAACCCCTCCACATGATTCTGCGTTCACACGGCGCGTTGAGCCTCGGCTATGCGGTAAGCCTGCTTGATCCACTTGGGCAGGCGCTTGATTATGCCCATCAGCAGGGGGCGGTTCACCGCGATGTCAAGCCGCATAATGTGATGCTCGATGTGAACGGGCGTGTGCTGCTGACTGATTTTGGCATCGCCCAGGCCCCCGATGCTGATAAAGAGAAGCTGACGCGAACAGGCATCTTTATGGGTACACCCGAATACATTTCGCCCGAACAGGCCGAGGGGCGGCGCGTCGATGGGAAGAGCGATCTGTACTCGTTTGGCATTGTGGGCTACGAAATATTGACCGGACGGGTGCCCTTTGCGGGCAATACGCCCCAGTTGATTATTGCCCACTCGCAGAGCACGCCGCCGCCGCCGAGTAAGAGCCTTGCCAATCTGCCTTCGGAAGTTGATCAGGTCTTTCAGCGCATGTTGGTTAAGCGCCCCGCCGACCGGTACGAGACCGGAGCCGCGTTTGTAGATGCGCTGCGAAGCATTGCTATCCGCCACAACATCCCGCTTGCCTCACGGGAGCAGATTGCAGAACTGGCCCGCCCCGGTTCGTCGGAAGGGAAACCAACTATTCCGGTGACGGCTGCAAGTACCCCTGCGGCTTCTGTGCCTGTACCATCGGCTTCGGCGCTGCCGGGAGCAGGAGCCGCGCCTTCGGTGCCACGTCTGCCAACGTATGAGCCAACCGTGCGCCCATCGCCGCCGCGTGTGCCTGCGGCCCCGCGCACGACAGGCGGACACCATCCGAGCAACGAGCCACCAATTGTGCACGATACATCGCGCTTCCGGCGCAGGGTCAGTGCGCGTCTGGTCATGTTCGGGATGATTGGCTTCAGCATTCTGGCAATTGTCCTGATCGGGTATATTGTGTATACGCTGTTTGGCCCATTCGGGCAGGGCGCTACTGCTACACCACCCACTGCAACCGTTCAGGTGGTAACACCAGTGACACCATTGCCCATTATCGACCCGCCGCCACCCGAACCAACGGTACCGATTGTAATACCGCCATCGGGTGCGGAGCCGACCAATGTGCTATCGCCGCCAACCGACCAACCGCCGCCGACCGACCTGCCACCGCCGCCGACCAACCTGCCACCGACCGAGCCACCACTACCAACCACCCTTCCACTACCGACCGCCGTACTCACACCGACCGAGGATCTCTATCCGGCACCTGCGCCAGTGGATGTGATTGAAGAAGGAGCCGAATAAAAAAAGCATCTGCACCAATGTAGGTGATGCAGATGCTGAGGATGCAGAAGGAATAGCAGGTATCAACCGAAGCGACCCGAAATATACTCACTGGTGCGCTCATCGCGTGGATTGGTGAATACATCTTTGGTCGGAGCGTACTCAATAAGCTGTCCGGCACGGTCGTTGGGGTCCATCAGGAAGAAGGCCGTGTAGTCCGATGCACGCTGCGCCTGCTGCATGTTGTGGGTCACGATCAGGAGGGTGTACTGGCGGCGCAGTTCAAACATCAGCTCTTCAATCTTCAGCGTTGAGATCGGGTCGAGCGCCGAGCACGGCTCGTCCATCAGGATAACTTCGGGTTGGGTTGCCAATGCCCGCGCAATGCAGAGGCGCTGCTGCTGCCCACCCGAAAGCGACAAACCACTTTCCTGGAGCTTGTCTTTCACTTCGTCCCAGATAGCCGCCGCTCGCAGCGAGCTTTCGACCAGTTCATCCATTTCGGCCTTGCTGCCGCGCCAGCCATTGATGCGCGGCCCAAAGGCGACGTTTTCATAGATCGACTTGGGGAACGGGTTCGGCTTCTGGAACACCATCCCGATACGGCGGCGCACTTCTACCGCGTCCACATCGGGGTCGTACAGGTTCTTATTGCGGAAGATAACCTTGCCTTCCACCCGCGAGGTAGGCACCAGGTCGTTCATGCGGTTGAAGCAGCGCAGTACCGTACTCTTGCCACACCCCGAAGGCCCAATCAAGGCGGTGATCTTCTGGGGGTGGAATTCCATCGTCACATTCTTCACGGCTCGGAACGAACCGTAATACACATGCATATCGTGCACGGCAATAACCGCTTTACCATTCATTGATGGCATCATAGTGTGTTATTCTCCTAAAGCTGGCGCTGGAAACGATTACGCAACACAATAGCCGTTGCATTCAACGTCAGCAGCAGCGCAAGCAGAACGATAATGGCTGCTGCGGCAATATCACGGAACTGATCCTGAGGGCGAGCCGTCCAGTTGTAAATCAAGATTGGGAGCGCAGTGAACTTTGCGAACGGCCCATCCGGATCGGTCACAATAAAAGTTGAGGCCCCCACCACAATCAGCGGTGCGGTTTCGCCAATCGCCCGCGAGATAGCCAGAATGGTACCCGTCAGAATACCCGCCATCGAGTTGGGCAGCACGTGGTTCCAGACTGTCTGCCACTTCGTAGCACCAACGCCATAGCTCGCCTGCCGCAGCGAACGCGGCACAGCGCGGATGGCTTCCTGCGCGTTGATGATGATAATTGGCAGGATGAGCAGGGCCAGTGTGAGACCGGCGGCGATGATGGTA
>JAAUSQ010000079.1 GCA_012033195.1 Chloroflexaceae bacterium | reverse complement strand
AGCATTTGCACCCTTCCCGGTGAACGCACACGCCAATGCTGCCAGCAACAAGGCGCGATGTATCGCTTCCCGATCAGTGCCGACAAGTACCGCACTGCTGGACAGGTTGCCTCGCCGCTCAACATGCTCGATTGCGCATCGCTGGCCGATGGCGCGGCAGTGCTGCTGCTGGCTTCCGAAGCGATGGCGCAGGAGCTTGGCGGTGTGCCGATACGCATTGCAGGCAGTGCGGTTGCCACCGATACGCTGGCCCTGTACGACCGCCCCGACCCGCTCTGGCTGGCAGCGGTGGAGCGCAGCGCGACCGCCGCAATGCAGCAGGCTGGTGTGGCGCACCGTACTATTAACGTGCTGGAAGTGACCGACCCGCACGGCGTTGCCGCAGCGCTGGCCCTCGAAGCAAGCGGCTTTGTGGGGCGCGGTGCAGCATTGCGCCACGCCGCAGATGGCGGCATTACGCTGGCGGGCAGCACCCCACTGGCTACCGCAGGCGGCTACAAGGCGCGGGGCGATATCGGCGGCGCAAGTGGTGTGTATCAGGTGCTAGAGATTGCACGGCAGCTTCGCGGCGTGTCGGGCGTGGCCCCGGTCGAAGGGGCGCGGGTTGGCTTCGCGCAGAGCGTCGGCGGCGTTGGCACAACAGCAGTCACCCATATTCTGGTACGCGAGTAACAAACAAGAAGAGGATAGATCGATGGATCTGGCAAAACGCTGGCGGCGCAAGCCCGCCTACTATCGCCTGGAAGGTGAGCGCAACCGCAGCACAGGCGCGGTACGTTTCCCGGCCCGCCTGCCACTGCCCACCACGACGGCGCACGATTGGGAGCCGTATGTGCTGAGCGGTAAGGGCGAGATTTATAGCTTTGCAGTGCTACGCAATGCAGCCACAGGCTTTGAAATGCAGACTCCCTACCCGGTGGCACTGGTACGGCTTGATGAGGGGCCACTGGTCGAAGCACAATTGACCGATTGTAGCGAAGAAGAACTGGCAATCGGTATGCGGGTTGAGATGGTAACCCGGCGGATGAAGGACACCGGCGCGGACGGCTTACTGGTGTATGCCTATAAGTTCCGACCCGTGGTAGAGTAGTACACACATCAGGCGCTGAGTGAGGGGTGGGCACGGCTCGAAGCCGCGCCTCCCGCTTCCCCCATCGTTGGTACCTCACCCACCCTTTCCGTTGCGAAGCGGGGGTGAGGTAGGTTCCGTCATTACACAAGCATACGGATGACCCCAACTACACGGCCCTGAATCTGCACGTTGTCGTGCGTAGTGTAGATCGGGTCCATAGTGCTGTTGGCAGGCTGCAACCGAACCCGTGCCCCTTCGTGATAGAACTTCTTCAGCGTTACCGAGTCGTCTTCCATCAGGCGAGCAGCGACCATCTGCCCATTCTCGGCGGTGGTCTGATAGCGCAGCAGCACAATATCGCCATCATCGATCAGGGCATCGATCATCGACTGACCGCGCACGCGCAGAGCGTACACATCATCGAGCTTCTTGATCGACTCAGCCATATCAGCCGGCACATCGACCATATCACGATCCTGGGTCGAAGTATCTTCGGGCATCAATAGCGGCGAACCGGCGGTAATGGTGCCGAGCAGCGGCACCTGATAGCCCATCGGCAACAGGTTGAACGCTTCTTCGGCAAGGCGAATACCCCGCGAAATCTTGCCTTCCCGGTCGAGGCGGCCCTTCTCCTGAAGTGCCTTCAGGTTGTAGGCAACAACCGACGTTGACGAGATTTTCAGATTGGTTTGAATATCACGGATCGAAGGCGAATACCCGTGCTGGCGCACAAAGTCTTTAATGTAGTCCAGGATATCTGCCTGGCGCTGCGAGAGCTTGTCGGCGGAGGCCATTCTCATTATCCTTTCACTAACCTGCTAAGTGGCAGCGCTGTGCAGGTGCGGCTGGCCCGATGGGGCGGTGCTGGCCCGCACGACATGCGCTAGAACTGATGTCTCATAGTATTATACCTATCAAACACTTGTGCTGTCAAGAGGTTTCGCACACGCTTTTCACTATTTTGTGCTGATAACGTCATAATTGGGTAATCAGAACGCACACAGATATCCGGCTCCATGGTGCTTTTACAGCTCTGGAGCCGGGAGGTATAACGATGCAATGGACACGGATTGAACAGGCGAGCCGAGCTAGAGCAGCAGAAGCAGTGCCGGTACTAACAGCATAGCGCCCAGGAAGATGGCCAGCGTGCGACGGCTCCGTACAACCCATTCCTGAATACGGAGGATACTGCTCTGGAATGGGCGGTAGCAGAAGAGCAGCACCAGAATCGACAGAATGGCAACGCTGATCATCTCGACAAAGACGATGGTAAAGGCGACTGGCCCGCCAACCACCAGCGCGGCAAACAGTGTGTCAATGAAGGTGGTAATATTGGCTCCCATAATGTAGGGCAGCGTGTTCTCGCGGCGCACCATGCCCTTGATGGACAGCGGCACCAGCAGCGAGAGCGACACCGAGACCGACATGGTGATGGAAGTAACCAGTGCACCGAGCAGGAACATCGCCCACGGTCGATAGATTAGCTTGCCAATGCGTCGGAATGCACTCCGCTCCGGGTCGATGTTGGGCAGCGCCTGGTCGAGCAGGTTGAAGGCGACCAGCAGTACAATCACACCCGTCAGCAGCAAGGCCCAGCCGGGTAGCCACGTTCCAGCAAAGTTCACAATCGGCTCGAAGATAGCACCCAGCCACGAGTTGACTTCGCTTGCATTGTCGACGCGGAGCACGCCAATTGCGCCGGTTGCCAGCAGCCAATACCCAGGAATAAGTGCAGGAATATAAATCGCCGCTGTGGTCAGCAGGGCTAGCACTCCGGTTGAAATGCTCGCCGGGTGGCGTTGTCCACGCAGATAGTACATAAACCCTACAAACAGCACAATGAATGAAGCCCCCAGACGGGAGCCTGTAATCATAGTAAAGGTTTGCATTGCATCGATGGTGCCCGATGCAAAGAAGGAAATAGCAACCGCTGCCACTGGCGAACCGCTCAGGAAGATGTACGACAGCAGCCAGCCAAAGCCAAGCGAGTTGACTGGATTAGAGATATCGAGGAATTGAATAATGCTCTGCCCATAGACACCCGCCCCCTTGCGGAGCAGTTGCAGGGCCAGCACAAACACCAGCAAGCCGATGATCATTGAGATGGGCCGACGCGACCAGTTCCACACTGTACCCCAGTCAATCGGGCCGAGCCGAAAAGAAGGCGGTGCCGATGGGCCAAAGCGGGTTTCTTCGTGGGTGTTGTTCTGAGCACTGGCCTCTAGCAACGACATACGATTGTAGCGTTCCACAGAATCTCCTTTTTGTCTACAATGCCGCGTTGTACGGCGCGGCACACCTGATAAGTCAGACTAGAGTTGTGGACACGGCTTCCAGCGCGGTACTTGCGGTGAGCACGTATCCAGTCGCATCGTTCACGCTCATCTACCGAGATCGGCGTGCCCCGCAAGGCAACGCCCTGTTTTCCCATTGGCGCAGGCGTAGTATTATAGCGTTGTTTCGCACAGGTTGTATACACCTCTGTGCAGCCTGCCCTCATACGACTTGTGAAAGGAGTCTACGCTATGTTGTCGAATGGTATGGTTGTGTCGATTAACGTAAACCCCGCTGGTGGGGTGCCAAAGTATGCTGTACCGGAAGCCGATGTGACGCTGCAAGGTGTGCGCGGCGATACCCAGCGCGACTTGAAACACCACGGCGGCCCACAGCGAGCCGTTTCGCTCTATTCCTTCGAACTGATCCAGGCGCTTCGTGCGGAGGGCCACCCGATAGCACCGGGTACAACGGGCGAGAACCTGACACTGCGGGGTCTCGCCTGGGCGACATTACAGATTGGTGACCAGCTTGCTATCGGTGAGCGCCTCGTGATTGAAATCACCGACTATGCCACGCCCTGCGCCACGATTGCCGATTCATTTTCGGATAATATCTTCACGCGCATCGCTCAGAAGCGTTATCCAGGCTGGAGCCGCCTGTATGCACAGGTGCTGATCGAAGGGCGCGTCTGTGCAGGTGACCGGGTAGTGCTGACCGTGTTATAGGTTGTACACCCGCGTGGCCGGCCCGATTGGGTGAACATGCCCCTAAAAAGGCAGTACAATTGTTCTTGACAGCCGTTGAGAATGCCTTATAATAGAACACAAGTTCAGAACATTTGGGCGTAACTGTAAGCATTTTCTACTACCTGTGTTCTACCCCCGCCACTCGTGTATGTGCCCTTGAGCAAAGGAGGATTTAGCAATGGCTGTCACCAGTCGAGAACTCAACCGCCGCCGTTGGCAACCGACGTTTGTTGTTTCGTATCAGTTACACCGGCTTACGTACCTTGGCACCGCGCTGCTGGTACTGGTGGCCTGTATGTTCTGTTAACGTTCCTGGTCGGGTGGGGACAGGCCCGCTTCGATGACGTGCGCTATGGCATGCCGCGTACTATCACCTGACCGCTGATGTTGGACACAGTGCCGAAACCGGCCAGCCTTCACACCTTATTGCGCTCAACCTAGATCGTCAGGTCGTTGTGCTTGATATGCCCGGTGGCGATATCAACAAGGTACGGGTACTGACTGGCCCCTACCTGTTTGGTGCCGACGAACACCTGACACCAGTTACGCTGCGGCTCCAGGACTTCGACGGGAACCGCGCCCCCGATCTGGTTGTGAAGGTCAAAGACGAAGAACTGATTTATATGAACCACGATGGCAGCTTTGCCCCGATTACACCTGCGGAACGCCAGCACCTCCAGTTGCTGGGTGGGGAGAGTTAATGCTGTCAGGGCGCTGCTCCCAATGGGGCAGCGCTCACCCCTGCTGCTCAGGCACAGGCATCGTGCCAAGGTAGCTATTCCCAACTACTGCTTGCCTGCTACCGCACCATACATATCGAGCGCACGCTGACGCTGTTCGGCGTGCGTTACGATTGGTGCAGGGTAATCCTTCCCGATACGAACACCAATCTCCTCCTGCAACGGTGCGGGCATCGTCCACGGCTCGTGAATATACGCATCAGGTACATTCTGAAGTTCGGGTACATATGTCCGCACATACGCGCCCGCCGCATCATACTGCTTGCCCTGGCTAACCGGGTTGAAAATACGGAAATAGGGCTGTGCATCGGTGCCCGTGCCGGCAACCCACTGCCACCCGCCATTATTGGAAGCCGGGTCGCCATCAACCAGCAACTGCATAAAGTGTCGTTCGCCCCGCCGCCAGTCGATCAGCAAGTCTTTGGTAAGAAACGAGGCCACAATCATACGGGCACGGTTGTGCATCCACGCTTCGCGTTGCAGTTGCCGCATCGCCGCATCGACAATCGGATACCCAGTCTGCCCAGCCTTCCACGCTGCAAAAAGCTGATCGTTATTGTCCCACGCTAACGCATCGTACTGCTGTTTGAATGCGCCACGCAGCACATGCGGAAAGTGGGCGAGGATCTGCGCGTAAAAGTCGCGCCACGCCAGTTCACCAATCCAAGCCCGCACCCCATTCTTCTGGTCGCGGTCGTCTGGCTGTGCGCTGTTGCGGCGTGTTGCCTCGGCATCCTGGGCGGCTCGCACGCAGGCACGTGGCGATATGGTGCCAAGCCGCAGATGGGCCGACATCCGCGAGGTTGCTGGAAGCGCCAGTATATCACGCTGACTGCCATAGTGTGTGATATTGTGGGTATGGCGGAGATCGATGAATTGCTGGAGCAATGCCTGCGCGTGGTGTTCGCCACCCGGAAGCACGTCCTGATCTGTTTGCAAACCGAGTTCTTCCAGGGTGGGCAGTGGTTCGGAAGTGGGTAGCACACTGGCGGGCAGATTGAACTGCGGCACATCGGCACAGTGTACCCCCTCAGTTTCCGTGCGATGGAACCACTGGCGGGAATAGGGCGTATAGACCGTATATGGTGTGCCCGCCTTTGTCACAATCTCGTCGAGATCCCAGATCACCGCATCTTTGAACTGCTGCACTGGCACGTTTATTGCTGCTAGCGCTTCAGCAACGGCTTTGTCGCGGCGGCGGGCATACGGTGAGTAATCGCGGTTCCAGAACACAGCCCGTGCGCCGGTAGCACGCACCAGTTGAGGAAGTTCGTGGCGCGGATCACCACAACGCACCACCAGTGCGCTGCCGCGTGCTTGCAGTACCTCGGCGAGGTATGCCAGCGATTGGAGCAGAAAACGCACTCGTGCCGCGCCTGTAAAGCGCCCATTTGCGTGGAGCAGCGTATCATCCAGCACGAAGACGGGGATAACCTCCCCGCCACTTTCGCGGGCTGCTGCCGCCAGCGCAGTGTTGTCGTAGAGGCGCAGATCGCGCCGAAACCAATGCAGAATAGCAGTCATCGGTTTATGTTGTATATATAATAAAGCATCAGACAGCCTACCGATGTTCCCTCAGCATCGGTGCTGTTCTTCACATTATACGCTACAGATCACATAGGTCAATACATGAGAATCATCATATGTACCTATGGTAGCATACTGGCGCAACTTCCACTATCTCCACGATGCGAGGCACAGTATGATGTTTATGGGTTGGTAGTGCCGAACATCAATCCGCGACGGTATGTGCTCCGGCTCGTACTGCGTGCCGTGGGGCAAGCCGTTCGATGACAGGCAGCGTAAACGCGGGCAGTGGCTCGTCCCGATCCTCGGCTGCGGCGGGAACGGGGGCCAGCACCGATGCAGAGGCCGCTGCCACCATGGGCTGAAACCAGTTGAGTTCGGCGGCACAGCTTACCACCGCGCCCACCACAATCACGGCAGGTGCCGCGAAGCGGTGATACTCAACCTGGTCGGCAATGGTTGCCAGTGTTCCAAACAGGCTTGCTTGCTGTGGAGTAGTGCCCCAGCGCACAATTGCCGCCGGCGTGGTGGCAGGCCAGCCATGAGCTATCAGCCGATTGGTGATCTGTCGAATGTGCTGCACGCCCATCAGGATGACCAGCGTATCGGCATGCTGTCCGCCGGTTGCATCGATCTCGCGGGTGCTTTGCAAGGCACGGTGTCCAGTCATAATGGTGCAGGATGAGGCAAGGTCACGATGGGTCAGCGGGATACCAGCATAGGCCGGAGCTGCAATGGCCGACGATATACCGGGGATGACTTCCCAGCGCACGCCCGCCTGTTGCAGTGCCGTTGCTTCTTCGCCGCCTCGCCCGAAGATAAACGGATCGCCGCCTTTGAGCCGCACCACGGCGCAGCCTGCCCGCCCATAGGCAATAAGCAACTCGTTGATCGCTTCCTGGCTCAGTGTGTGGTGGCCTGCCCGCTTGCCAACGTAGATTGTGAGGGCAGAGGCGGACGCGTACTCCAGCAGCACCGGGTCAATCAGCGAGTCATAAATGACCACATCGGCAGCTTGCAGGCGGCGCAGCGCCTTGATGGTGAGCAATTCGGGGTCGCCAGGGCCAGCGCCTACCAGCGAAACAAGGCCAGTCATCATGATGGGTGCTCCTTATGGTATGAATATGACCGGGTCGCCGCGCTTGTTGCAGCAACCCGCGCACGAGCAATGCCGGGCGATTGATACAATAATCAGCAAGATTTTTCCTGTCGCTGTTGGATTCTAATATACTTGACAAAATAAAGCAAGAAAGTTAAGATATATGCATCGCACAAAACAACAGGGTATCTCTGAAACCAGTTCCCGCATCCTGAAGCCGGAATATGCAGATGACACGAAAGAAGCTGCTATGAACGTACATACGACCATAGCCCCGACCATTCCGTATACGGCAGCCCCGGATCTGACCGATTTGAATGCTCAGTTTGCCGAGCAACCCGCCGAGGCCTTGCTGCGGTCGGCCGCGCGACCTATGCCGATGCTATCACGCTAACGTGTAGTTTCGGTGGGCCATCTGGCGTGGTGCTGCTTGATATGGTTGTGCGGGGTGGGTTCAGCATTCCTGTGACATTCCTCGACACCGATCTGCTCTTTCCCGAAACGTACGCCCTGGTCGAGCAGGTCGAGCAGCACTATGGCATCATCGTGCAGCGCCAGCGTCCAGCCCTCTCGATGCCGGAACAGGACCAGCAGGAAGGGCCAGCACTCTACGAGCGCAACCCCGACCGCTGCTGCACACTGCGGAAAGTCCTACCGCTGCACGATGCATTGCAGCCGTATCAAGCCTGGATCACGGGCCTGCGCCGCGACCAATCGGAGCAGCGCAGCGATACACACCTGCTGCAATGGAGCAACCGCTACCAGCGTGTGAAGCTGGCACCGCTGGCCTTCTGGAGTGAACAGCAGGTGTGGGACTATATCAACCGGCACGATGTCCCCTACAACAGCCTGCTTGGGCAGGGCTACCGCAGCATTGGCTGCACCCATTGCACCAGCCTGCCCGCCACCGATGCGCCCCGATCTGGCCGGTGGGTGGGCTTTGCCAAGACTGAATGTGGTATTCATCTCTAGCACTGGTTCCTGCGCCGAACAAGCACACGGCAATCTGCAATCTGATAGATAGAAAGTAGTGTATGACGCAGCAGAATACAACCGACAGCACAGTACTCTCGAAGGTGGAGCGTATCAAGCGCGAAAGCCAGGGATTGATGGGTGAACTGGCCGCCGAACTGCACGACCCGAACCGGTCGCATCTGTCCGACGAGGCGATCCAGGTGCTCAAGTTTCACGGCAGCTATCAGCAGGACGACCGCGACGAGCGCAAGGTGCGCCAGCACAACAAGCGCGAACGGGCATGGCAATTTATGATCCGTACGCGCACAGCGGGGGGCCGCCTGACTGCCGAGCAGTATCTCGCGTTGGATGAACTGGCATCGACCTATGCCAACGATACGCTGCGTATCACAACCCGGCAGGGCATTCAGTTTCATGGTGTCGAAAAGTCCTCGCTCAAGCCGCTCATCCGGGCGCTCAACGAGCATATCGTTACCACGCAGGCGGCGTGCGGCGATGTGGCCCGCAACGTGATGACCTGCCCGGTTGCCGACCTGCTGCCCGGTGATGGCACCGCGTTTGATTATCAAGCACTGGCGGCACAGGTGAGCGACCGTCTGCTGCCCGAATCGACGGCCTATTATGAGCTGTGGCTGGATGGTGAAAAGATTCTGGCTGACGGTACCCATATCAAAATTCAGCAGCAGCGCGACGAATCGCTGTATGGGCCGACCTACCTGCCGCGCAAACACAAGATCGGCATCGGGTTGCCACACGATAACTGTATCGATGTCTACACCCACGATCTCGCGCTCGAAGCAGTGCTGGAAGATGGGCAATTGCGTGGGTTTAATCTGCTGGTGGGGGGTGGCCTAGGCTACACCCACAACAAGCCTGAAACGTTTGCCCGCCTGAGCGACCGGGCCGGCTTCTTGCCGCCTGAACAGGCGCTTGTGGTGCTCGAAACTGCAACCACCATCTACCGCGACTTTGGCGACCGCACCAACCGCCGCCACGCCCGTATGAAGTACATCGTGGCAGATCGCGGTATTGCGTGGTTCCGCGAGGAGTTAGCGCGTCGTCTGGGCGCACCGCTTGCCGATCCGGTGGCAGTGACACAGCACGATGTCTGCGACCATCTCGGCTGGCAGCAGCAGGCCGATGGGAACTGGCTGGTTGGTATCTGGATTGAAAACGGACGGGTGAAAGACGCAGTAGACCAACCCACCCGCAGCGGCATTCGGGAGATTGTGCAAACAGTGCGCCCCGAAGTACGGCTCACCGCTCATCATAATATCATCCTGACCCACATTGCACCCGCCGACAAGCCACGCGTCGAAGCGCTGATCGCGCAGTATGGCCTGGTGATAGACTCGGCACCGATCAGCAACCTGCGCCGCTATGCGATGGCCTGCCCTGCGCTGCCGACCTGTGGCCTTGCGGTTGCCGAGAGTGAGCGCTATCTGCCCGCACTGATTGGCGAACTGGAAGCACGCGGCCTGGGCAACGAGCAGATTTGGATTCGGATGAGTGGCTGCCCCAATTCGTGCTCACGGCCTACCACCGCCGAGGTTGGGCTGGTCGGGCGGAGTATGGGGCTGTATCAGGTGTATCTGGGTGGCAGCTTTGCCGGTACACGGCTGGCGCGGCTCTATCGGGGCGAGGTGCGTGAACATGATCTTGCTGACCTGCTGGAAAGCTTGATTGTGCGCTGGCGCACCGAGCGCCTGCCCAACGAAGCATTTGGCGACTGGTCAGACCGGGTGCTGGGTGGCGCGGGCGAACTGCAAGCGTGGGGCGCACCGTCCAGCTACATCGAGGCATAGGCGCGGCTGCGGGCGGCGTTCGCTTCCGGTTGCAAACCATCCCTCGCGCTAGAGTATGAGGATTGCATGGAACACAAACCGTTTGATCGGCTGCTACTGATCGGGCACGGCAGCCCTCACAGCGATGGGAATGCCGAGTATTACCAGTTTGCCAACGAACTGGGCACGTATCTTGGTATCACCGTGCAGCCCTGTTTTCTCGAACTGGCCGAGCCGTCGATTGTAGCTGGCATTCGGCAGTGTGTGGCGGAAGGGGCGCAGCGCATCGCCGTACTGCCGCTGCTGCTTGGCCCGGCTGGTCATCAGAAGAGCGATATCCCGGCACTGCTGGATGCGGCCCGCGCCCAGTATCCCACGCGCACCTTGCGTTATGGCACCCCCATTGGTGCCCATTACCAACTGGTGCGGGTGCTTGAAGAACGGGCCGCCGCCACGCTTGCCCGCAGTACTGCTGCGATTGCCACCGCAGAAACGGCAGTGCTGCTGGTGGCACGGGGCAGCAGCGACCCCGATAGTAACGCCGAGGTGAGCAAGCTTGCACGGTTGCTGTATGAGGGGCGCGGCTATGGCACGGTTGAGGTTGCCTTCCAGATGGTCACGCCGCCAACCATTACCCAGGGCATTGACCGCTGTGTGCGACTGGGGGCGCGGCGGGTGGTGGTGCTGCCCTATGTCCTCTTTACCGGCTTTGTGCGGCGCAAAATTGCCGAGCAGGTGCAGGTTGCGCAGGCTCACCATCCGGCAGTTGAAATGCTGATGGGTGAGCATCTCTTTCCACACCCTGGCCTAACCGAGGCGGTAGCCCAACGTTATTACGACATTGTCAACGGTACTGCGGCGATGACGTGCGATCTGTGTAGATACCGCCACCCGATGAAGCGCTTTGAGCAGGACAGCCGTACGCCCCACCTGATCCCGTTGCATTCGGCGGCTTCGTCGTGAGTGTCGCTATGGCTTCAACCTACCCGATTAATCTTGCACAGATGCACGGTGTGCCCGTTGTGGTGATTGGCGGCGGGATCGTTGGTGAACGTAAGGTGCGCGGCTTGCTGGCAGTGGGCGCGTGTATTACCCTCATCAGTCCAGATGCCACGCCGCAACTCGGTAGATGGGCCGCCGATGGGAGCATTACATGGCACCAGCGCCGCTACCAGTGCCGCGATCTGGCCCACCGTCCGGCCCTAGTGTTTGCCGCCACCAGCGAACGAGCGACCAATGCTCAGATCGCTAGCGATGCCGCCGCGCTTGGTCTGCTATGCAACGTGGCTGATGCACCGGAAGAGGGGGGCTTTCATCTGCCCGCTGTCTACCGTGAGGCCGGACTGGTGATAGCTATCAGTACCGAAGGCGTTAGCCCTGCGCGTGCGCGCCAAGTGCGCGACTGCATCGCCGCCCTGTTGCAGCAAGAACACCAGCACCCCGACAAATAATGTGTATTTGATGAGTTTGCCCGAATCGTTCCCACCGCGTTGTATTGTTTGTTATACTGCCTGGTAGCAACGCTGCCCGCCACTCCCCACCTCGACCAACCCTTTTACAGACTGCACCCTGCTGCATTTAGTATCGAAGTGTATGCCAAAGCCCTATGAACAGATTACAATCGGATGTTTGAATGGTGGCTTTTTAAGTGTCGAGATTGCATGGCACAGCTTGCTCTACGATAAAGCTGTCCCCATTCCGCCAGGGTATCTGATCCAGGGCGCGGGTGTATTGTGGGCAGTGGCGCTGGGTCTCGCGTTGTGGCACAGCCGCGCTCTTATTCTCCAGTATCAACCACCCCAACGGAGTGCGCCCTGGTATTTCTGGTTACTCAGCATGGTTCTGTGTGGCGGCGTATTTGTGATGCCCTGGTTTCTGCTGCTGCTGTTGAGCCTTATCCGCAACCCGTTTTAAGGTGGTGCGCTCCAGCCTGAATATCAACTATCCCTGTTGTATAGTGTGCTGCGCTTTTCACTGGGAGATATGTGTAATTTGGGTGTTGCTCGTAGTTTTATAATAGTGGCATACTTTATGCAGACAGGACAGTAAATACCCTGAACAAATCAGGGGTTTGCTGAAAGAAACCCCGCCACGTCCGCCGGGGATGTAACCCTGAAGAAACAGTGCCACCGTTGGCATTCAGCAGCCTCGCTGAACCCCGGTGCGATACCGGGAACATAGAGCAGATAACAAACCATATTCTTCATACGGAGGTCACGTGTGAAAAGGTACGAGCGTCTGACGCTGGGCTTGCTGCATGGCGGGTTTCTCAGCGTTGTTATAGCATGGCACGAACAGGTTTTTGATAAAGTCGTTATCGTTTCCCCGGTTACCTTTATGCTCCTCGCCGCTATCATGTGGCTCTTTGCTGCATCCATCTATCTGTGGGTCAATTGTCCGCGTATCTTGCAGCAAGACATTCCAGGTGCCCCGCCCTGGTACTACTATTTGCTGGCGGTACCGCTCTGTATCTATGCCTTTATGACGCCATGGGCTGTGCTGCAACTGCTGGGGGCAATCCGCCTACCCATCATGTAATGGTAGAAGTGCGGCGGTAGCATTATAATAGGGAGGCAACGGTGATGCTGTATCTGTAGCAATGCAAAGGGAACATAACGATGTCGACACAACTTCACGCGCAGATTGAGCAACTTCTGACTATGGCAGAACAGGCGCTAACCAGTGAAAACGCCGCCGCCTATGAAGCGTTGACCGCACGCGTAAGCAGTCTGGATGAGGCGGCCCGCGAACTCTTTCAGTCCAGCTTTGTGCGGCAATACCACGATATTGCCAATAAACTCGACCGGGGCGAAACGCTCAGCAGCGATGAGATCGAGGCGGTGCGCTTGCTGATTGTCGGTGATGCCAAGTTTTACCTGCAACACGAAAATAACTATGGCGACTGGCAGACCGAACTGCGCCGCCTGATCAGCGAGATTGTGCAGCTACGCAACCGCGCCACGCTGAGCGGGATTGAGATGCTCACGTTGCAGGCGCTCTGCCGCGATGCCCGCAACTTGCTGCCCAGTCTGGTCAACTATCTGCGCGAACGCGAGCGCCTGCAACGCTTTGAGGAAACGATGCAGGGTGGTGGACAGCTTGCACCCGGCACCGCGCAGTTCCTCTCAAACGTGATACGCGAGATGATTGCATCACCGGCGCTCTAAGGTCGCCCACATGATGACCGCTGCGCGGGTTATCCGCCCTTGCCTATGCCTGCTGTGTGAGAGCGAGGCAGTGCCCGCGCAGCATACCCGCTAATCGCGTTTTTGCAGAATGTCGATCAGCTCGCCGGCCTGCCACATCGAGAGGTTTTCAAGCTCGATGTTAAAGCGTTGCCGTGTCAGTTCATACAGATTGACGCCGCGTGTTCGGGCAAGCTGGGTGAGGGCATTCATCTGCCGTTCGGAAATCGGCGCGGTTGAAAAGTCAACCGGGGTTGTTTCGGGCGTTGCTGGCACCGATGCGGTCGGGCGCTCGTCGGCAAGCCGCTTCAGTTCGTCGATCAGTTCCGAAGCCTGCCCCTTGGTCAGCGCAAGCAGCTCGAAACCGCGCTGGCTGGAATAGCCTACCATTTCCTCTTCTGTCCAGTGCAGGTCGCGCTGTAACCGCGCCAAGTAGCTGCGCTGCTTATCGCTGGCGGGCGCATCTGGTTCGCGGATGACGGGAGTTGCGCCACCATCGTAGTGGTCGCGCAGAGCCGCGATCTGCTGCTCAATCGCGCTTTGCTGCGCCTGATACACCCGCCAACCCAATGCCACCGCCTGCTGAATGTCTTCATCAGATGCATCAAGTGACATTGTAATGGTTTCTTCAAGTGTGATATAATCTTCACCTAGGCGGATGGCGGCACGGTACGTACGAGTTACGCCAGAGTCGCTGGAGCGTTCGGTTGCCATACCTGCTCTCCTTTTTGGAATAAACGATGCAATAGCCCATGTAGCCTGTATTGTACTGCGTTTGCTCGTAAATTGGTACCACCTGACTCCTCAGCGGGGCAAACCTGCGGTACAATACACAGAGCACACCAGCCACACTGCAAGCTTGCGCGCTAATGTTTGACAAGGGAAGGTACGGAATCAGCGATGACAACGGCAATCCTGACCGATCAGCGATTCCTCGTTCACGATGATCCTTCACACGTTGAGCGAGCCGAACGACTACGTGCGATCTATCATGCCCTGGATGAAAGCGGGTTGCGAAGCCAGGCCCTGGCGCTGGAACCACGCGCAGCCACCCCCGCCGAACTACTGGCAGTCCATACCCAGCAACACCTGGATACGATCCAGCGCTTTGGCACTCACGGCGGCGGGTATCTTGATACCGATACCTATATGGTTGATGGGTCGTGGGAAGCGGCAGTGCTGGCCTCCGGCGGAGTCATTCAGGCAGTTGAAGCCGTGGTACAGGGCATCAGCACCAATGCGTTTGCCTTTGTGCGTCCGCCCGGTCATCACGCCACGCCAACGCGGGCGATGGGCTTCTGCCTGATTAACAATATCGGTGTGGGCGCACGCTATGCGCTCCAACAGCTTGGCCTCTCGCGGGTCGCCATTGTAGATTACGATGTGCATCACGGCAATGGGACACAGGACATCTTTTATGAAGATCCACAGGTGTTGTTCTGCTCGACGCACGCCGCGCCCTACTACCCCGGCACAGGCCGCCTCGACGAGGTTGGTCAGGGGGCGGGCCTTGGCGCAACGCTGAATGTGCCGCTGACGTTTGGCGTTGGCGACAAAGGCTATGTGCAGGTATTCAACGAGATTATCATACCGGCATTGCACCGCTGGAAGCCCGAACTGCTGCTGGTATCGGCGGGCTACGATGCCCACTGGAGCGACCCTATCGGGCCGATGGTGGTATCGGCGCAGGGCTTCGCGCAGATGACCCACATGCTCGCAAATGCGGCAGCCGAGCTGTGCAATGGGCGAATTGTGCTGGTGCTGGAAGGCGGCTACAACCTGAACGGCCTTGCCGCCAGTGCGCTGGCCTCGCTCCAGGTGCTGATGGGTCAGAACCCGAAAGCCGATGATATGGGGCGTATCAATGCGCCCGAACCAGATCTTGCAGCGCTGCTAAACCATATCCGGCAGCGCCACCCGCTTTTTGCAACGGAGTAGTGTTATGTTTGCCGTTATCAATTATGGGGCAGGCAACTTGCCCAATGCCGTGCGTGCGCTGCAACACGTCGGGGCCGACCTGACGATTACCAGCGACCCGGCAGACGTGCTCGCCGCCGATGCCGTGGTGCTGCCCGGTGTGGGGGCCACCCGCGACACCATGCAGAGCCTCGACAAGCTTGGTATCAGTGCGGTGCTGCCGCAGGTGGTGGCACGCGGTACCCCGTTCCTGGGTATCTGTGTGGGGATGCAGGTCCTGTGCAGCAGGAGCAACGAGTTTGGCAGCCACCCCTGCCTGGACATTGTGCCCGGTGTGGTGCAACGCCTTCCCGGTGGGCAGAAGGTGCCACAAATTGGCTGGAACCAGGTCTGCTATAGTACAGACGCGGCAGCGCACCCGCTGTTTGCGGGCATTCCCAATGGCAGCGATTTTTATTTTGTGCATTCGTACTATTGCAACGTGAGTGACCCGACACACGTAGCCGCCACCACCGACTATGGGCTGGCCTTCCCCAGCATCGTTATCCAAGACAACCTGTATGCTGTGCAGTTCCACCCCGAAAAGAGCGGGCACTGGGGGCTGCGGTTGCTGCAAAACTTTGTGCAGGTCTGTGCGCGTGCCGATATGGTACGGGCTGGCTAGGGCAAATTGATGGAGATTATTCCGGCGATTGATATTAAAGATGGCGTATGTGTGCGGCTCTATCAGGGCGACTTCGAGCAGGCCACGGTTTACGGCGAAGACCCGGCAGCCGTAGCGCGGCACTGGGTCGCGCAGGGGGCCACCCGGCTGCACGTGGTGGATCTGGATGGGGCACGCACGGGCTACCCTACCAACACCGCTGCGATCCGGGCGATTGTTGCCGCTGTTGAGATTCCGGTGCAACTTGGCGGCGGGATGCGTACCGATGATGCAATTCAGGCCGCGTTTGCTACGGGCGTTGAGCGGGTCATTATTGGGACGGCTGCCGTGCGTGATCCGGGACTGGTCACGCGGATGGTTGAGCGCTACGACGAGCGCATTATTATCGGAGTAGATGCCCGCGACGGCTGGGTTGCGACGGCAGGCTGGACGGAGATGTCCGAGATCCACGCCGCCGAACTGATTGAGCAGATGGCCTATGTAGGGTGCAACGGGTCATTTATACCGACATTGCCCGCGACGGCACCCTGACCGAGCCAAACTATGCTGCAACAGGTGCACTGGTACGGCCCGACGGCACACCACCAGCGATCATTGCAAGTGGTGGTATTGCCCAGGTTGAGCACCTGCTGCGGCTGGCAGCGCTGGGGGTTGCG
>JAAUSQ010000078.1 GCA_012033195.1 Chloroflexaceae bacterium | reverse complement strand
GGCCGTGGTAACTTTTGGCGGCGGCGGCGGCGGTGGCCGTGGCGGTGGTCGTCGCAATGATCGCTACTGATTGACCAAGCGCTCTACCGCGTCTGTATCGCTTCAATAGGCAGCACAAACTTGACGACCGGCGGCACACTGCACCGGTCGTTTTGATGCGCTCTGCACCGGTTGCTGCGCTGCAATATCCATATACTATCCATATACCTCCCCTATCACACCACGTGTATGCTCACTGTGTAATGTGGCTCATACGAGGAGTATTACACTGTATGGAATCGCACCCGGGAGAATTGTCCATCGAACATTCACAGCGACCCAGCATGCGGCTCATCTGGCGCACTCTCGAACAGATCGGCCTGATTTTCAGTGGGTCGGTTGTCGCCGCACTTGGCTACAGCCTGTTCCAGATTCCGTTCAACCTTGCCGCTGGCGGTATTTCAGGTATCAGTATCTTTATTGGTTATTTCACTGGCTGGCCCGAAGGAACAATTCTGTTTATCCTCAATCTGCCACTTATGGTGCTGGGCTTTTTCCATCTTGGTCGCTGGCGCTTTGTGGCGTATACGCTCCTCTCTGTCTTTGTCTTCTCGGCAGCTACCGACCTGTTCGGCATCTTTCTGCCGCAAATACTTGGTGCGCCGACCGTCACCGAAGATAAACTTCTGGCAGCCGTATATGCTGCCATCGTCACCGGTATCGGGTATGGTCTGGTTTATCGGGCGAGTGCCAATCCCGGCGGTACTGCGATTTTAAGCCGTATCATTCAGAAATACACCGGTATTCCCCTGGGCCAAATTTATCTCTATACTGATGGGGCGATTGTACTGCTCGCAGGTACACTATTTGGCTGGGAGATTTCGCTGTTAGCACTCCTGACGCTGTTCCTGGGTGGGTTAGCCTCCGACTATATGCTGGAAGGGCCAAGCACGGTGCGTGCTGTCACCATCGTGACCGATCACCCGGATGTGCTTGCCGGTGCGCTTATGAAAGGCCTTAACCGGGGGGTGAGCCGTTGGAATGTGACAGGCAGCTATACCGGATGCACCCGCACCATGCTGCTCTGTACGGTAGTGCGTTCGCAGGTGGAGGAACTGAAATATATTGTTGCGGAAACTGACCCGACCGCGTTTGTTGTGATTGGGAACGCACATCAGGCGCTTGGTTCGCAGTTTCTCCCGCTCAAACGACGCTAGACGAGGAAATAGATTTCCCCTGGCTATTGAGTTGAGCAGGCCCGCAACGGGCACGAGGGGTTGCTATGGGTGCGCCTGCGGCGTCCATCACTGGTTATTACCGCTGTACGAATGCCAAAAATGGACGCTCTCGAACTGATCAAGCGGATACGGGCCGACGTCACCCTGACACACACGCCAATCCTGGTGCTCACGGCACTGGCCTTTGCTAACGACCGTGCGCAGGCATGCCGAGCTGGAGCACATGCCTACATCAGCAAGCCGACTCGTTTGCTGGTGGTGCGGAAGCAGGTACGGGAATTACTGGCAGTTCGAGCATCCGGTACCCAACCCCTGGCTCGGTAACGATGTAGGCGGGTCGGTTAGGGGTCGGCTCAATCTTCTGGCGTACCTGTGCCATAAACCCGCGAAGAAGTTGCGTATCCTGCTGCGACCCTGGCCCCCATACGGCTCGCAGCAGGGCGCTATGGGTCAACACACGCCCCAGGTTCTGAGTCAGTTCGCGCAGCAGCGCATACTCGGTGGGTGTCAGGTGAATAGACTGCCCGCTCCGGCTTACGGTGCGCCGTACCAGATCAATCGTCAGGACACCAGTACGGATTACTGTCTCGTCGGTTTTGCCGCGTGCCGCGTGGCGTTCGGCGACCCGCAAGCGGGCCAGCAGTTCGCCCGTGCTGAACGGCTTGGTCAGGTAATCGTCGGCCCCTTCATCCAGAGCATCTATCTTCTGCTGCTCATCGCTGCGGGCCGACAAGATAATCACCGGCACCTGTGACCATTCGCGGAGCCGCCGCAGGACTTCTACGCCATCAATATCGGGCAGGCCCAAGTCAAGCAGAATCAGGTCGGGCCGCTGGTCGGCCAGGGCAACCAGCCCCGCCTCACCAGTAGCGGCAGTCTGCACCCGATAACCCCGCGCCTCCAGGCTGGTTTGCAGCAGGCGGCGGATCGGCTGTTCATCATCAATCACAAGGACAGTTGCCGCTCGGCTCATAGCGTTTCTTCCAGCGTACGTGGCAGCGTAAACACAAAGCGTGCGCCCCCGTCGAGGTTAGCTTCGGCCCAAATCTGCCCGCCCTGCGCTTCAACGAAGCCACGACAGATGGCAAGGCCAACGCCGCTGCCGCGTGTATCATCAACTTTACCCGGTCGATAAAAAGCCTCAAAGATCCGTTCGGCATCCTCAGGCGCAATGCCCGGCCCGATATCGGCGACCGTAACGTGGGCAGTTGTTGCATCAAAGTGTACCTCAACAGTGACGGCGGTGCCGGGGGGAGTGTGGGTTGCCGCATTGAGCAGCAAGTTAGTCAACACCTGCCCGGTCAGCACAAAGTCAAGCGGTATTAGCGGCATCTCGGCGGGCAGCCTGAGTATAAGTGGATGCTGCACCATACGCGGCTGAATGGCGACAATCGTATACTGGATCACCTCATCGAGGCTATACCAGTCCTTGCGGGGATGGACGGCCCCGGACTGGATACGCGAAAGATCCAGCAAGTTGTCGATCAAGTGTTGCAGGCGGCGGGCCTGTTCGCTGATAGTGCCAAGCAATTGCTGGCGATATTCGGGCGGCCACTCAATGCCCGATATGGTCAATTCATCGACGGCACCACGAATAGCGGTGAGCGGTGTGCGGAAGTCGTGCGACACAGAAGACAGTATCGCCGTTTTCAGGCGGTCGGATTCTTTGAGCGCCTGGACGTGTGCTGCTTCGGCGGCAAGTTGCTGTGCCCGTGCCGCCTGTTCGCGGGCACTGGCTGCCACACTGCCCACCAGCACCGCTGCCGTCAGAAACGCAATCAGGCGCACAGCCTCTTCCGGGTTGTTAATCAGGAAGGTATAACGTGGCTCTGCAATAAAGTAACTGGCATAGAGAAAGCTCAGCAACGCCGCCAGAACTGCTGGCCCGGTACCAATGATGACGGCCACAAAAAGGACCCCCACCATGTAGAGCAATTGAATAGTGGCAAGATAGCCTATCAATGTGAGGCGCAGCACCGAAACAAGGCCAGTAATCACCACCACAATGGCAATAGCAAGGCTGTAGCGCACAATAAAGCGCCGTGTTGTATGGTACCCCTTGAACGCCGATGGCATGGTGTTGGCGGTGGGTGATGTGTTCGTTGGCGTGCGATGTGGTTGTGTATCCATAGGCGTGAACGCATACCCTACACTGTAGGAATAAACATTATCGTTATTTATTATATATAGGATGTGTTATCTGAATAAAAACCTGATACTTTGTACAAAAATCCCATATCTCTTGCGTATGCATTGTGCTACGATATGAGTAAGCTAGATACTTTTTTATCAATACCCATTGTTGGGATTGGCGATAGCATACCTGCGATAGAAAGGAATGTACTCTCGTGACTCAGAACGAACTCCCGACGACTGCCCATGACATGCCCAAATGGTTTGCGTTTGTCCGTGCAATGCTGGTGTTTGTTGGTATTGTAGCAAGCATTGCGGTTGTTGTCCTGCTCCTCAACTGGATTGTTGCATAGGGATCCTCTCCCGATACAACACCGATACCAGCAGGTGCAATCCGTATACTTCCCATATCCTCTCTGCCGTATGCTAATACCCGACGTGTAAGCGCAGGGTAGAACAAGCAAGGCACCCTGCACGATGGTGTGCAGGCCCACGGCACACCCCCAAAGAGAGGATACACCCATGGCAACAAACGATGTTGTGCAACCTTCGGCCCCCGCCGCCGGCCCAACCGCTACCGAACAACCGGAAAAAGTCGGTCTTTCTCAGATTGTAAGCATTATCATTTCGCTGCTAATCACCGTCGCACTGATGACGATCATTGCTTACGGCCTCGATCAGTTTGCAACGTACGCACTGTCGCAGTAGCAAACCCTACGCATGGCCCCACCACTATTGTACACAATACAATAACACGAGTGGCTTTTGTCATTCTGGATAACACAACAAGAGCGGATATGCGTTACTGTATATCCGCTCACGTTATGCTATGTCTCTATTTCTTCGATAGACTGCTTGATGTGTTATCTTACTGCTCGGCGGTGGTACGCAGCGGGCAGGTGCGGATACCAAACGGCAGATACAACGGGCAAAAGCTGACTACGCTCGTTAGGACAAAGATTGCAGCGAGGGCACCCAGGATAAACGCCGCAATCCCGCTAACCTGCCCGCTGACAATCAAACCCGCTACCACCACGGCTACCAGCGTCCGTACCACCCGATCAGTCGTTCCCATATTCTTCTGCAACATCACGCACCTCCTGTGTTCTGTATCGAGTTGTTTTCCTGATATCAGAATAGCAGTCTGGTTGTGATGGATCAGTGACAATGTCACACACCTAGTGGCGCTCGCTCCGCTGCTTGAGATGCGCCCGATCAAGTACCGTGATGGTGCCGCGTGCAATCTGCACCATGCCATGGTCGGCAAAGTCGGCCAGAATGCGGCTAACAACCTCACGCGATGTACCCAGTTCGGCAGCAATCTGCTGATGGGTAACTGCAAGGACTGCTGGCTCTGCGGTCATCTGGCGCAGCAGGAATTCGGCAATGCGGGCATCCATCCGGCGGAATGTTACTTCATCCAGCACGGCCATTACGGTAGCAAGGCGGCGTGCAAGCAACGCAAAAATATAGGTGCGCCACGCCTGATGCTCATTCATCCAGTCTTGAAACACTGTATGCGGCACCACATACGCCAGCACTGCCTGCTCAACGGTGGCAATTGCCGGGAACTGCTGTGTACTGAGAATGCAGCTTGTGGTGAGAATACAGCTTTCACCCCGTTCGAAGCGGTACAGCGTAATTTCGCGGCCTGTTTTGCCAATTGTAAACACACGCACCTGGCCTGCTGCCAGAACAGCAAACGTGCTACAAACATCCCCTTCTTCAAAAATAGTGGTACCCGCCGGAATACGCGCCAGGGTCGTGTGTGTCGAAAATGCCTGTACCAGTGGGGCGTTGGTATCGGCAAGAAAAGGGAGCAACCGAATAGCATCGTGGAGTTGGGCCATCGTTAGCATCAGTTGCCTCCTGTCAATCAACAGTAGCCGGCTTGCGGGCCACCACCTGCACCACCTCCGAACGCCCGTTGTGGTAGTGCCCCTCGCGAATATCGCGCTCAATCTCCTGCCCGATGATAAACGCAAGCCCCTGCAACTCGGCCTGCAACGCCGCCAGCGTGATCAGTCGATCCCTATCGGGTGGGCCACCCGTGCCGCGTTCAAGCTGACGCGGGGTATAGGCTTCGAGCACAAACACGCCCCCTGGCACCAACCCCGCCACGACCCGCGCCAGCATTGCGCGGCGGGCCGCCGACGGCACATGACAGAAGATCGACACAATGCCATGCCACGTCGCGGACGCTATCGGGTAGGTGGTCAGGTCGGCGGTTACCGTGATGATGCTGACCCCCTGCGCTGCTGCCAGCCGTTGCGCCTTCGCCAACCCGACCGCCGAGCTATCAACCGCTGTCACAGCATACCCCTGCTGCGCCAGATACACCTCGTTGCGGCCTTCTCCGGCGGCGAGGCTCAGGATACGCCCCGCCGGAAGGTACGTGGCGACCTGCACTAGAAAATCGTTTGGAACTGTTCCATAGATATATTTGTCTGTGTTATAGCGTTCATTCCAAACGCTCATAGAACACACACCTTTCGTCGATGCGTTTTTTGCTATTCTGTTCTATACTGTAACATATAACTCTATAATGCTAAGAAAGCAGTGCCATTGTTGCATTCGGTCATGCCGTGTGCTATACTATCCTTTCAGGGGGATGTGGCGAAATGGCAGACGCGCATGCCTTAGGAGCATGTGCCGCAAGGCGTGTGGGTTCAAGTCCCACCGTCCCCACCATCCTTTGGTTACCGTTTCACTCGCTCCTTCTCGATGCTGCGCTGCTACCTGTATTCGGTTTGGTATTGATACAATTATGGCGCTGTAAAGCCATTGAGTATGTTTCTCCTGGCCCGGTAATTGCAGTACTCTGGATCAGAATGGAACGTAGCGCATGGCTGTGCTATTATTTACAATACTAACTATTTCATGTATAAAAACAGCTCTAGAACAATGCCTATTTTGACACGTGAAGGAGAGACGCACGGCACAACGGTTGATGAAAAGATCTATGCAGATATTGAACAGACCGTTGTCCGGCTTGGCTGGCTCAGCCAGCGACAATTGATGCAACTACTCGACCATAAACGATTTCGTTTGACCCTGCCCCAGTTCTACAGTTTACAAGCACTGCACGATATGGCAGGACAATGCAAAATGTCAACGCTTGCCGAACGTACCAATCAATCGGCAGCATCATTGACGGGAGTCGTTGATCGATTGATCGAAAAAGACTGGTTTCGCGAACACGTCACGAACCAGACCGTCGGCAGGTCATGGTGGAAATGACCGAACAGGGTGCGCGGATGCTGACCGAAATACAACAGGCGCATCAGCAGCAGATGCGTGATGTCTTAGCAACATGGTCAATGAATGACCTTGAAATGTTGCAGCGCCTGATAAACCAGCTTATGCAGGACCTTCAGCAAGCCGAAAAGCACTAATATTACGCGCTCGTGTGCCCACCAACAGAACAGTTTTTTCGTACGTTCATAATAAGGTATACACGGCACACGTCCGGCAGCGCAAGCGCCCCTGTCGGCACCGGGACTGCGATTCGCGCTCAGGTTCTCAACTCGGTACAATAAGAGAGAGACCGGGTTTCGTCCCGCCAGAAAATGAGGAAGAGGTAAAGAAAGCTGCGTATGAACAACAATACATTCCCGCATGAACAGAACCCGATGCCCGACTTGGCCATTCGTGAACGCAACCTGCCACTGGTAGTGCTGGGCGAAATGGTGATTATGCCGCACATGACCGTGCCGCTCCAGGTAGGGCAGGGGAAGTCGTACCGGGCAATGGAACGTGCATGGGAAGAAGATCACGATGTGCTGCTGATTTTTGTCTCTGAAGAAGAGATCGAACAGTATAAGAGCGACCAAGCGCAACAGCTTCCGGGTATCGGTGTGATCGCCCGCCTGATGGAGTTCATTAAGCTCCCCGATGGCACCGTGCGCATTATCCTGGAAGGCTTGCAGCGGGCCGAAATTAAGCACGCCACCCAGAGCGACCCGTTCTACCGAGTGGTGTGTGAGCCGCTCGTTGACGAAGAAATGGACGGCATCGAGATCCAGGCCTTGATGGAGACCGTCAAGCAGCAAGTTGAAGAGTTTATTGATCATATTGGTGAGGTTCCTCAGGAAGCAGTAGCATTTGTGCATCGCATCGAGAAGCCAGGGCATCTGGCGGATATCGTCACATGGGGGCCAGCCTTCGACTTCCAGGATCGGCTGGAGATATTAAATACCCGCGACCCACAAGAACGGCTGCGGCGTGCTTACCATATCCTGGCGCGGCGGCTCGAACTGCTCAAACTACGCCAGAAGATCTATCAGGATACCAAAGAGGTACTCGACCAGAGCCAGCGTGAATACTTCTTGCGCGAACAAATGCGGGTTATTCGGCGCGAACTGGGCGAAGACGAAGACGGTGACGACCCAATTGACGAACTGCGCCGCAAGTTTGCCGAACTCGACGCGCCCGATTATGTCAAAGAGCAGGCCCGCCACGAGATCAAGCGTTTGGCACAGCAGGGCATGAATAGCCCGGAGTCTGGTGTCATCCGCACTTATCTCGACTGGCTGCTCAATCTGCCGTGGGCCGACGAAGTGTACCCGGAGATTAGCCTGAACTCGGCACAGCGCGTGCTAGATGAAGACCACTTTGGTCTTGATAAAGTCAAAGAGCGTATTCTCGAATATCTGGCAGTACGCAAGTTGGCAGGCAACAAAATGCGCTCCCCGATTCTGTGCTTTGTTGGCCCGCCCGGTGTGGCAAAACCAGCCTGGGCCGCTCGATTGCGCGGGCACTGGGGCGGCGCTTTGTGCGTACCAGCCTCGGGGGTGTGCGCGACGAGGCCGAGATTCGCGGGCATCGCCGCACCTACATTGGTGCTATGCCAGGGCGTGTCATTCAGGCAATGAAAACCGCCCGCTCGAAGAGTCCGGTGTATGTGCTGGACGAGATCGACAAGGTGGGGATGGACTTCCGGGGCGACCCGACCTCGGCACTGCTGGAAGTGCTCGACCCGGAGCAGAACGGGGCATTCAGCGATCACTATATTGAAATACCCTACGATCTGAGCCAGGTTATCTTTATTGCAACGGCCAACCAGCTTGAGCCGATCCCGGCACCGCTGCGCGACCGTATGGAAGTGATTGAGATCGGCGGCTACACCGAAGACGAAAAGCTCGGCATTGCCCGCAACTTCCTTGTACCCAAGCAGCGCGAGTTCCACGGCCTCTCACAAACGCAGTTGATCATCACCGATGGAGCGCTCAGCTGTATCATCCAGACCTATACCCGCGAAGCAGGCGTGCGCAACCTCGAACGCGAGATAGCGACCCTGTGCCGCAAGGTGGCACGGAAGGTAGCTGCGCTGAACGATGCTGCCGAAGTGCTAACGCCCACCGATGATGATACAACACCCGTTGATCACGCGAACGGCGTTGCAACAGAGCCGCTGCCGTCAGGTGAGCAGGAGCAACCCACAGCGGTACTGATCGAGGTATCGTTCACCATTACCGAAGACGATGTGAGCGAGTACCTCGGCCCGGAGCGCTTTGAGTACGGGCTGGCCGAGCAGAGCGACGAGGTGGGTGTAGCGACAGGCGTTGCCTGGACACCAACCGGCGGCGACATTCTGAGTGTGGAGGTGCTGCCGGTACGGGGTAAAGGTACCCTGCAAATTACAGGACAGCTTGGCGAAGTGATGAAAGAAAGCGTGCAGGCGGCGATGTCGTACGCCCGTTCACGCGCCGACCAGTTCGGCATCGATCCAAAATACTTCGAAGAGCACGCCTTCCATATTCACGTCCCCGAAGGCGCAGTGCCGAAGGATGGCCCATCGGCGGGTATCACCCTCACGACAGCCCTGATCAGCGCCATGACTGGCAAGCCAGTGCGCCGCGATGTGGCGATGACCGGCGAAGTGACCCTGCGTGGGAAGGTGCTCGGCATCGGCGGCCTGAAAGAAAAGACCCTGGCTGCACATCGGGCGGGCATCAAGACCTTTATCCTGCCACAGAAGAATATGAAGGATATTCGCGACCTGCCCGAAAAGATCCGCAACGAGTTGCAACTGGTGCCTGTCTCATCGATGGACGAGGTGCTGAAGATTGCGCTGATGTGAGCAGGCAAGAGGCAAGGGGCGATAAGGGGCACAGTTCGCGTCGGCGGACTTCGTAACGGGAGCCAGAGACTGAAGACTCCGTGGCGACCATGGATGGGGAGACCCCCTTGCCCATCGCCCGCCTCTTTTACCCCTAGCCCCGCTCTTGTTCATCCGTCAGGCGGGGTGTTTCAGCAGGCTGCTCAATCACATGTGGCGCGGCGGCAGCGGCAGGGCGGAACTGCGCCAACCCCCATATCAGCAATGCCGTTGCACCGGCCTCGTCGAGGTTGCCCACCAGTGGCAGTGCGTCGGGAATAAACTCAAAAAAGCCAAAGGTTGGATTGGCAATGTACAGCCCACCCAGCAGCGTTGCAAGTGCTCCAGCAATCAAACGAACCGTTCTGTTCTGCGCCATACGCCCTCATCCCCTGTAACAAGTCAGTGTTAGATCCTCACATCCCGTAGAAAGGCTGCACACGATTCCGGCAGTGACGGATTAATATACATCCCGCTGCCCATCTCAAAGCCAGCCACCCGGCTCAGGCGTGGCACCATTGCAATATACCAGTGAAAGTGCGAGTCATTGGGTTCATGCAGTGGCGATGAACGAATAATCAGGTTGTAGTCGGGGTCGTTCAGACCATAATAGATGCGGCGCAACATATCGCGCAACACCACCGCCAGATCTGCCAGTTCTGCAGGTGGCACATCGAGGAAGTTGGCCTGTGGACGACGCGGTACAATCCAGCTATGGAAGGGCGATGAGCCAGCATACAACACAAATGCCACAAAGTGCTCACTCACGTTAATTAGCCGTTCGCCGGACTGCAACTCCTCTTCCAGCATCACCTGAATCGGGTTTTCGCCCTGTTCGTTGACGTGCTGCTGCATCGCCAGCATACGGCGGCGGATCGTATCGGGCACTACTGGCATACCGATAATCTGGCAGTGTGGATGTGCCAGCGATGCACCCGCCCGTTCGCCGTGGTTCTTGAAGAAGATAATCTGCTTGATGCGCGGGTCTTCTGACATTGCCTTACCACGCTGCTGAAAGGTTTCCAGCACCAGTTGAATATGTTCAGGATCAATCAGCGCGAGCGTGGTATTGTGGCGTGGGTGTTCCACCAGCACCTCGTGCCGACCAACCCCGGAAATACTGGCATGCACCCCATCCGAAAGCTGTACTGGCAACCCATCGCCCGAAAGCGCCGGGTATTTATTGCGGACAACCCGCGTTTTCCACGGGCCAACCGGCGGGAAGTTTTCAACCTGCAAATCAAGCTCTTCATTTCCAACACAAAAAGGACAATTCGGGTCGTACTCGGGGCGATCTTCGGTCAAGAGTTTGTGGACACCATTTTCAACATACGAACTGGGGCGCTTGGCACGTTCGCTGGCAATAATGACCCACTCCTTGGTGGCATAATTTTGTCGCAATTCGGGCATGGTCTACTCCTCTGTGCAAAGTAGCCCTGTAAGGTGACGACACGGTACACACAACCAGTTCCGGCAACAATACCTGAGTTTTCTGTATTGTAGCATAGCCCGCTGGCCCTGTGTCGCCGCCACGCAGAGTTTTTGCTATAATACGAATTATAGCTTATAACCACACCCTTCCTTCCGCAGATACTATTGAATACGGCAGCGTATAGGGAAACCAAGAGGTGACGATGGCAGGTGAAAATGGGCATACACGTCCGATTGTATTAGAAGCACGTGGCATTACCAAACGCTTCCCCGGTGTGGTTGCCAACAACAATGTTTCGCTCCGGCTGTACAAAGGCGAAACGCTGGCCTTGCTGGGCGAAAATGGCGCAGGCAAGTCAACACTGATGAATATTCTGTATGGCCTCTATCATCAGGACGAAGGCGAAATACTGGTCAATGGCAAGCCGGTACGGGTGAACAACCCGCACGAAGCAATTGCGCTCGGCATTGGTATGGTGCATCAACACTTTCAGCTTGTCCCCGTGATGACCGTTGCGGAAAATATTATGCTTGGTGCCGAAGTCACCAACGGCCCCTTCCTCGACCGCAAACGTGCCCACGCCCGTATCCGCGAGATCTCCACCCGCCACGGCCTCACCGTCGATCCGGATGCGCTGGTTGCCGACCTGCCCGTTGGCGCACAGCAGCGCGTCGAAATTATCAAGGCACTCTATCGACAGGCCGATATCCTGATCCTCGATGAGCCGACTGCCGTGCTTACCCCGCAAGAGGCGGACGACCTCTTTAGCGTGATGCGCTCGCTGGCCGACCAGGGCACCGCGATTATCTTTATAACCCACAAACTACGCGAAGTGCTGGAATATGCCGACCGGATTATGGTGCTACGTTCTGGCAAGGTGGTTGGCGAAACCACGCCGATTGAAGCAACCGAAGCCAGCCTCGCCTCCATGATGGTCGGGCGCAATGTTATCTTGCAGGTAGAAAAACCCGCCGCCCATCCCGGCGAAGTCATCCTGGCGGTGCAGGGCCTCCAGGTGTACGACGACCGCCAGCATCTCGCCGTGAATGGGATTGATCTGGAAGTGCGCGAGGGTGAAATACTTGGCATTGCGGGGGTGCAGGGCAATGGGCAGACCGAACTGGTTGCCGCGCTGACGGGCCTGCGTGCGGCGGCAGCGGGTAACATCACCATTCTGGGGCAACAGGCGGTCGGGCGGTCGCCGCGCCAGATCAGCGAGATGGGTGTGGCGCACGTGCCCGAAGATCGCCAGCGGGATGGCATTGTCAAGAGTTATCTGCTAACAGACAACGGCGTGCTGGAGATTTACTATCAAACGCCTTTTGCGCGGGGTATTGTGCGCGATGATAAAGAAGTGATCAAGCACGCCGAAGAACTGGTTAAAGCGTTTGATGTCCGTACCCCCAACATCTATGTACAGGCCGCTGCACTGAGTGGCGGCAACCAGCAAAAGCTCATTATCGCCCGCGAGTTCTCCCGCCCGATCAAGTTGCTGATTGCCGCCCAACCCACCCGTGGCGTTGATGTTGGCTCAATTGAGTTCATCCATCGCCAGATTGTGCGCAAGCGCAACGAAGGCTGGGCCGTGCTGCTGGTCTCGGCAGAACTGGACGAGATTATGGCGCTGTCCGACCGCATCGCCGTGATGTATCACGGTGATATTGTTGCTACTGTCGATGCCGACGAAGTCTCCCGCGAAGCACTGGGCCTGCTGATGGCAGGCGGCAGGGTCGCAACGTTGAACGACCCGGTTGATGCAGTGACCGAAACACGCGAGCCGGTAAGCCCGCTCTAAGCCACGAAACGAGGAATCCCGTATGTCCAATTCGCCCGCCGCACCGGAGCCACGCAACCCGGCGTTGTCCATTGCTCGAACGATCATTAATCCGCTCGTGGTGCCGTTCTTCGCGGTGCTGACGGCCCTGCTGATCGGTGCGCTCATCATCTGGCTAACTGGCAAAGACCCCGGCGCGGCCTACCTTGGGCTGTGGCAGGGGTCGTTCGGGTCGCTGCAAGCCCTCGAACGCACCATTGTGCGCTCAACGCCGTTTATCATTGCGGGCCTTGCGGTAGCGCTTGGCTTCAAGGCGGGCCTGTTTAATATCGGTGCAGAGGGCAACTCTATGCAGGCGCACTGCTTGCCGTCACGGTCGGCTACTTTGTGCAGGGCGTGCCCGCGATCATCCATATTCCGCTGGCAATTATTGCCGGGGCGGTGGGTGGCCTGATCTGGGGCGCTATTCCGGGCATCCTCAAAGCCCGCACGGGTGCCCACGAAGTCATCAACACTATTATGCTCAACTTTATCGCCATTCGTATGACCGACTGGCTGATCAAAAGCCGTGAGCCGTATATCCTTGGTGACCCCGCCGACTCAAGCGGGTCGCGCACCCAGTTCATCCAGGATTCAGCGATCTTGCCCAGTATTCCTGGCACCGATCTGCATCTGGGTATTCTGATGGCGATTGTGCTGGTATTTGCGGTGCAATGGCTACTGTTCCGCACCACCATCGGCTTTGAACTACGCACGGTGGGCACCAACCCCTCGGCGGCACGCTATGCGGGTATGAGTGTGCCCAACAATATCATCCTGGCAATGGCGCTAAGTGGGATGCTGGCGGGCCTTGCCGGAGCAGGCGAAGTGCTCGGCCAGGAGCAAGCCCTCCGTACCGAATTCTTTGCTGGTCTGGGCTTCGATGCTATTGCCGTAGCGCTGCTAGCACGCAGCAATCCGCTGGCGATGATACCAGCAGGTCTATTGTGGGGCGGTCTACTCACGGGCGCACAGTTGATGCAGGTACGGGCCGAACTATCGATTGACCTGATCAAGATTGTACAGGCGCTCATTATTATGTTTGTGGCCGCCGATCAAATTGTGCGCTGGCTCTACCGTATCCGGGTGAGCGAAGGCGGCGGGCAGAGCATCTTCTTCAGTGGCTGGGGCGCAAAGTAACGCAGGCACGTGCCCGACAGTGCTGCACCGCTGCCGGGGGACTGAGTCCCCGGCTATCAGCCCGGTTCATCAGCGCCGGGCAGTGCGCGAAGCGATTCTACGCTCTCCCACCGTGCAGCGCCTGCCGATAAATCTTGAGCAAGCCCTGCGCCACCGCCGTCGCCGAACAATCGTGGGCCAGTTCAAGCGCTCGTTCGCCGCAGCGGGCCAGAGCCGCCGGGTCGCGCAGCAGTCGCCCGATAGCGTGGGCCAGCGCCGATGCACGGCCCGCCGGAACAATCAGGCCGTTGTTGTAGCGTGCAACCAGTTCGGCAGCACCCGCCCCATCGCTGATGACCGATGGCGTCCCGACTGCACCCGCCTCGAAGACTACCCGGTTCAGCCCTTCCAGACGCGAGGGCACCGCCAGCAGGTCGGCAGCAGCAAGGTAATCTTGGAGGGCCGGCCACGCCACCGCCCCAGTAAAGGTGCAGTACTCGCTCACGCCCAGGTCGGCAGCACGTTGCTGCAAAAAGGCCAGATAATCGCCGCGTTGCGGGTCGGGGCGGCTAGGGCCGATGATGCACACCCGCACCGGGCCAACCTGTTCGCACAGGTCGGGCAATGCCTCGATCAGCAGTTCGGGAGCTTTCAGACTGATCAGCCGCCCCACACACACCACAATCGGCACATCGGGCGACCAGCCGTGTTTGGCTTCCAGCCGCATCCGGGCCGCCATCCGGAAGTCGGGCAGCGGCACGGCAGGCGGCGGGTAACACATATCGGCAATGCTCACCGGCAGCGGTGTGATACGCTGCGGGTCGGCCCCGTACCCAATCGCCAGCCGTCCGATCAGGCGCGAGTTGGCCCGCACCCACGCACAACGTTGGAGCGCCAGCCGCATCAACTGGCGCGGCAGCAGATGGTGACCATACCCGTAACCCTCGTCGGGCAGTCGGAACAGGTCGCCGCCTGTGGTCGTGATAATATACGGGGTAGGCACCTGCGGCGCAGCTAGGGCCGCCACTGCGCCCAGCGGGAAGGTACCCTCAACGTGGATCAGGTCGTAGGTGCGGGCGCGGGTAATACGAAGATAGCCTGCCAGCATCGCAAAGAAATATTCATAATGCAACACCGCCTGTGCTACCCGTGTCAGGCCACGCTCAAACACATTCGCGCCCTGCACATGCCGATAGACCCACTCGCTACCGAAGCCTGACCCCCACCCACCGGGGCCACCTGCGCCGCTACGGGTGGTAAAGCTCAACACATCCACATTTACACCGAGGCGCTGCAACTCGCGCACAACTTCGCCGTGGGTTTCGTTGCTGACAAACTGCGGCCCATAGCGCGGAATGACATACAGGATACGCATAGCTGCTCCTAGGCGGTCTGACCACCGAGCATAGTGGCGGGAGTGTCCCGTACTACTACGGTGATGATGTGGCGGTGCAACATCATACGTCCAGTCTGGTCGCTGTCGATCAAGGTCTGGGCCTGAATGCTGACCACCTGCTGCTCGAGCACGCCCGACAAAAGGCGTTGGCGGCATCCTGCGCCTCCTGAACGGCTTCATCGAGCCGTGAACGAACCGAAAAAAACGTGTGTATTTGCATATTCATGAGACGGGTTGCTCCTCCTGCTGCTTGCGCCGCTCTTCACGTTCCCGAACTTTGAGCATCTCTATCATTGCCAGCGTACTACGCCAGAAGCGCCACAGAAACAACGCCACGCCGAGCACAATCAGCGCCCCGCCCAGCGAGGTGGGGTGAATGCCTGTCAACCCCAGGATATAGAATGTACCGGGTACAATCAGGCCCGTTACAATCACAGCGGTCTGCAAACGCAGGCGGCGCTGTTCGCGGTAGCTGCGGCGTTGGGGGGCCATAGGTGCTCCTTATCGTTGCCTCACATTACTGGTGCTGCCCGAACTGGTCGTGCAGGCGGTAGATCACAACCGCATTGCGTGGGTCGTTGGGCAGCGGAAAGACCTGCTCAACGCTTGCCAGCGTCTCAAATGGCTGCGTCACCTGTTCCGGTACACGCTCAGCCAGTTCGACCGGAGCCGCCAAGCCGAGCCGCGCCGCCACCCGTTGCACATGGATACCAAGTCGCTTCAGCGTCGAGATCTCCGGGTGCGGGTCGGCAACACTCATACTGCTGCTGTAGAATTCAATGTACCGCCCAACGCCCTGCAAGTCAACCAGATAGCGCACGCCTGCATCGTGCAGGTAGCGGTCGAGCTGACGCTGCACCAGCACCGGTACAATCTCGTGGTTCAGCTTGCCGTCGATGTTCAGCACCACCCGCCCACTATAATACTGGAAAATGCCGGAGTTCTGGGCAGCCACCACCGCCTCATGCGGCAGGTTGGCGTTGATCCAGCGCGCTGCCGCAAACATCGCAGGTTGGGCCTGATACGCTGCCGTGCGCTCGGTGTTGACATAGCCCACAAACAACGCGGTATTCAGCGCTACCGCCAGCGCCACCCCCCCTGCAACAGCATATATCGTCCATCGGCTGCGCTGCGTAGTTCGTGCTTCGCCCCACGCACACAGCAATACTACCACCACCACCGCCACCGCCACATAGTAGCGCGGACGACCCTGCTGCTGCACATAGCCATAATACACCGCTAGTATCAACGCATAGAGCACCAGTGGCGCAAGCATGCCGCGTCGGTCGGTGGGCACCGTGAAGAAGGCCAGCGCCAGCAGCAGCAACCCGCCAATCAGCACGGCCTGCGGTGCCCACGTCAGGTCGAGCGCTGGCTGATAGGCGATCAGTTGCAGGCCACTGGTAAAGGTAAACGACTCGCGGTAACTGTGCATATAAGCCAGTGCCCGCCCGCTGCTTGGTGCAAGCGTATCAAAGACCAGCCAGTTCCAGGCAAAGTATGGCACC
>JAAUSQ010000004.1 GCA_012033195.1 Chloroflexaceae bacterium | reverse complement strand
CCATCGGGCATTGGGCAATATGCTGAGGCCGATGACCCACCACTGGCTATCCCTGCCGCCGACTTTGACGGCAACAACACCATTACCTGGGACAATGCCGTATCCGAATTGCCGAACGGTGAGCTTGGCCCTGGTGAAACACTTGAATTGACGGTACATCTGCGGGCCTATCGGCCAACCCAGGATCTGCGGATTGTAAACCGCGCCCGCGCAGATCAAGTGATTCGTTCGGATGGACGCGAAGAAGGTGATATCGAAGGGAATGAGGTTGGTATCGAAATTGGCGGCGCACGGGCACCGGTCGAGAAACGGCTGGCAGAAGAAGGGCCGTATATGCAGGGGCAGGAAATCCCGTATGAAATTATCATTCGCAACGATGGCATTATCGATCTTGAAACGTTGCCAATTAGCGACTTCTATGACCCGGCCATCTTGCGCTTCCTCCGTGCTGAGCCGCCGCCTTCGTCCGTCGATGAGGCCGATGGGTTGCTAGAATGGGACGACCTACTGGATATCGCTGGTGTTGATCGGCTAGAACCGGGCGACACTATCCGCATCACTACAGTGTATCTTGCGCTGCAACCGGTCGATGCCTCGGTGAATCAGGTCGAAGTGGTGGGCGCACGCGACCGTTACGACAACGAGCTTGAAGCAGAGCAGGCTGATGTGCCCATTCGCATTGTGCCTGCCAACACAACCACACCAACAATTGCCGCAACCGATGTAGTGACCGGGTCAACATCTACCCCCGTCGTTGCCGCCACTGCCACTACTACAGGAACGCAGGCGATTGTTACCGCCACTGCAACCCGCACCGCCACCCAGACCAGTGCAGCCACGACCACCCGCACCGCCGCCGCAACCAGTACAGCAATTGTGCGTGGCCCCGATGATGACGATGATGACGATGATGACGATGAAGAGGAAGCAACGGTAACCAGTACAGCTACTGAGGAGGCCACCGCCACTGCGGAGAACACCGCCACCAGCATCGTCGCATCTGTCAACATTACATCTACCGCAACAACAACCGCCACGGCAGCGAACACCGCAACAGCCACCGCAACAGCCACTGCAACCAGCGTTGTGCCCGTAGCCCTGCCAACAACTGGCAACCCACCCGCAGGTGGGTCAGGTGAGGCGCTCTGGCTGCTGCTGGCGGGGCTGTTGCTGGTAGGTGGCTGGTTGTTGCGGCGTTCGCTGCCGCGTGCCCGTATGGTGCTGCGAGCACTACCGCGCCGCGTCCTCGTCGCCAGTGGATTGCTTGGCTTGTGTCTGCTGCTTACCGTGTTGGGGTTGATGCTGCTCGCCCATACCGGCACTGCACACGCTGCACTGCCGACCATGCTGGATGCAGCGCTGCTGGCATCGCCAGCGCTGATTGGTACGGTGGCGCTGACCGAAGCAACGGCGCTTGAGTTTGTTGAGAGCTTCGGCGGCAGTATTGATCATCTCGCGGTGCGTGACGGGTTGGTTTTTGCAGGGCAGGGCGGCGCGTTGGCAGTGCTGGGTCTGTCGACCACAGCAGGCGATGACATAATCAGTGCAACTGACCGCCTGACATTGCAGGCACGCCTGCCGCTGCCGGGGATCGTTAGTGATATGCTGCTGTCGCCAGATGGACAGACGGCCTATGCTGCGACGGGCAGCAGCGGTGTGCAGATAGTCGACATAAGCAACCCGAATGCGCCAGTTGTGCGCTACGGGATGCGGCTGCCCGGTGCCGCAGTTGATCTTGATCGGGCCGATAATCGGCTGTATGCCGCCGCGACTGGTCAGCAAGGTGGGCTGCATACCGTGGTGCTGCGCGATGCCGCCGCGCCTTACCTCGAAAGCACCCTGCCGATCAGTGGGTCGCTGCGGGGGGTGCAGGTGGTTGGGGAACGGGCCTACCTTGCGGCAGGCTTTGCTGGTGGCCTACAGGTTGTTGACATAACTACAATGCCGCTACCAACACTGGTGGCACGGGTTGATACTGATGGTTCCGCCGAAGATATTACGGTTGTCGGACAGGTAGCTTTCCTTGCCGACGGACGCGAAGGCGTGCGAAGCTACGATATCAGCGATCCAAACAACCCACGCGAACTCGACCGCCTTGAACTGAGCGGCACTGCGACCGCAGTCAGGGTAGCAGGGGAACGGGCCTATGTTGCGCTTGGTGGGCAGGGCTTCGCATTTGTTGACATAAGCAACCCTGATGATATGGAATTGCTGGCCTACCAGCGCCTTGAAGGGTCGGTGTCGGAGGTTGTGGCAACTGACGCTCAGCTTCTGGTAGCGGCCCGCAGTGGCGGCCTTTACAGCCTCGATGCGGGTGACCTGCGCGAACGCGGGCGCTTCGAAACGCTAGCCCAGACCCGCGATGCACAGCTTGTCAATGATGTGCTGTATGTGGCGGCAGGGCGGCAGGGGTTGGCCCTGCTCGATGCTCGCGGCAGCAAACTGAGCCTGCTTGGTCGCCTCCCGTTGGGAGGTATTGCGGCAGCGGTGCGGGTGGTCGATGATCTCGCGTTTGTGGCGACAGGCAGCGGTGGCTTGCAAATTGTAGACGTAAGCAACCCGATTAGCCCGACGCTGGTAAGTAGTGTGGTATTAGATGGTGCTGTTACACAGGTAGAAGTCACCGACACAGCGGCCTTCCTTGCGGCAGGCAATCAAGGGGTGCAGGTTGTTGACATAACCGAGGTTGTTACCCGGACAAACGAAGTAACCACGACCAATCCTGTGACACCTACGTTGATTGCTGGCTACGACACACCCGATACCGCCCTTGATGTACATCTGGCGGGCGATCAGATGTATGTTGCCGATGTTTCGAGTGTGCTGGCATTTGAGCGCCGCGATACATTCAGCCTCACGTTGTTACACGATTATAACCTGCCCTCGCTCACCTATGCCCAGCAAGTCCATCGCGGCGACAACTGGCTGCTGATTGCCAATGGCGGCCTGAACAGTGGCCTGCTGTTGCTGGAGCCAGGCGAAAGCATTAGCCCGACGGTGCTCAGCAGGCTTGATCTGGCCTTGTATGGAAGCCCCTACACCTTCCAGGTGACGGGCGATCAGGTGTATGTTGCGACGGGCATCGGCGGCGTACAGGCGATTGATGTATCACAGCCGCGTGCTCCTGCCATTCGCGGCTCCTACAATACACCGGGTGTAGCACACGCGGTTGCTATCAGTGGGGAGCGGCTGTATGTTGCGGATGATGATGGCGGTGTGCAGGTGTTGCAACTGGCCCCACTTGAGCCGCAGGGCTGGCTCCCCAGAGTACAACGTTAGCCGCCTGGCTGTAATGGCACAGGTGCAAGCACCGCACTAAGCGCTTCTTGCTGGTAGCGCAGGTAAAGTTGCTTGATCAGGATATGCCGCAGCAGGTACGGATCGGTTTGTTCATCGCCGTAGAGCACTACCTGGATCGTCACGCTCGCCGCCTGGAGCGACTGATAGCGCACCAGGGGCGGGATGTGCTGCGGTGTGGGCGTGTGCTCCTGCCATACGTTCAATGCTGTTTCGTAGGTGATACGCTCAATATGCTCAAGGTCGGGGGTGTCGGTCGTGGCAATGCTGACATTGACCACCATCTCGCGCTCGGTGCGTGGGCGACGATGGATCACCACAATGTCGGAGGCCATCCGCGAGTTGGGCACCACAACGGTACTATCTTCGGCATCGCGCACAATCCGCGAGGGCAGCATGCGAATGGACGTGCTGCGCCATGTAATGTCGGTGATATAACCTTCGATATGGTCACGCTCATCGACCTTCAGCCGTACATAATCGCCTGGTTGGGTCTGTTTTGAGATAATGAGATACAGGCCCGAAAAGACATTCGAGAGGGTGTCTTCGAGTGCCAGCGACACGGCAAGGCCAGTGATGCCCAGTGCGGCCAGTGCCGGTGTTATCGGGATTTCCAGGGCTTGCAGCAGAATGAGGATACCTGCCAGGATCACTACAATGCGGATCAGGCTGCGCGAGAGTGAAACGGCTGCAACGGCATTGGAGCCGGCGCGGTTGGTATGATCAACCAGGCTCACGCCGAGCCGCATGATAAAGAAGGTTATTGAGAGGATAAACGGCACTTGCAGGGCGTGGATGAGCAGGGTATGCACTTCGGGGGCAAGTGGCGCGTAGAGCAGCGCCATATAGACCCCGGCAATGGTGCCCCACAGAATTGGCATGCCCATCAGGGCGGGAATAATTGCGCGTCCGGTTAAGGTATCTGATGCAAGCCGCCGCTGTAACCAGATCCGCAGCACCCGGTCGAGCACGAAGCCGATGATAAACCCCAGCAAGATCAGCCCGACGATGATCAGAAACTGTTCGGTTGTAATGGCCTGCATGCGTGTATCTCCGCGTCCAACACCCGTCCAATTGTATTGTAGCCTATCTTCAGATATCCTGTGCTTGTCAGTCGGTGTATAATGACGGCGTATCTATCAGCAGTTTTCATAGCCTGCATCCGACACGCACACGATTGCGCCATCTTTGCCCACTGTCGGGTTGTTCGTCCGTTGGGGTAGTTATCGTCATCATATCAGGAGATTGGTATGAACCTGAAACTTCTTTACTGGTTGGGCACCACGCTGATGCTCACGATGCTTCTGGCGGCATGTGGCGGCGCACCTGATACCGCACCTATTCCGGTATTCAACGGTGCAACGGAAATAACTGGCGATGCGGGTATTATGGCTACCACTATACGTGATGCGCTTGAGCAGCAGCAGGAGCAGGCCGGCTTTGAAACAACTACCGGCGTGTACAATCTGCCCGAAGGCGCAATGTTTGCCGATGTGGAAGGCTTCTATGAGGAAGAGTTAACCGGGCGCGGCTGGGAGCGGGAAGATGTTGGTGAGGCACCGATCCCTGATGGTGGCATGGCAGGCTGGTCGCGTGGGCGCGATCAAGCCTTTGTTGCGATGGTGGTCAACGATCCTCTGAGTGGTGAGAACGTGCTAGTTACCATTGCAGCAAATCGCTAGCCCATTGCTCCCCCTCACCCCGCACCCACAGAAGGGGCGAGGGGGGGAGCCTGTGCAGGCGAACTTTGTAACTGTAGCCGGAGGTTTACACCTTCCGGAGATTTAGCGTGGAAAACCTCTGGCTTTCTGTTACTATACTATTCTTGCAAATGGTTGTCCTACCGCCTGATAACAGAGCAGAGGAGTGTTATGCCGAGCGTATCTGTCCAATGGCAATGGTTGATAATTGGTGTGCTGGTACTGGCGTTGCTGGTGTCTGGTAACGTGGCTCGCGCCCAGAGCAATGTCACGCCAGTTTATTTTCCTGAAACAGGCCATTTTATTAGCCGTGAGTTCCGACTCTATTTTGAGGCGCAGGGGGGCGTACCTGCGTTTGGTCACCCCATTACCGAGCCATATATTCGTGCCAGCGATGGAGTGATTGTGCAATACTTCGAGCGGTCTCGCTTCGAACTGATTGAGCGGGCGGGGCAGCAACCCTTTATTGTGCTTGGCAATATTGGCAACGACTATATTACACAGCAGGGCCTGTTCTTCGAGCGGGTGCCGCCCGTGCCCGATACCCCGACCCGCCGCTACTTCCCGGAAACAGGGCATATCTTGCAGGGTGTCTTTAAAGACTACTGGGATCGGAATAATGGTGCAACCTATTTTGGTGCGCCGCTGAGCGAGCAGGTTGAAGAGGTGCTTCCCAATGGGCAGCGCAAGACGGTGCAGTATTTTGAGCGGGCACGGCTCGAACTGGAGGCCAATGGCACGATTAGCCGGGGCTTACTGGGCAGGGCGCTTGCCCCGTGCCAGCAGCAGGTCTATCGTCCGCGCAACTTCCCATCATCGGGGCCAACCATTGAAGGCGATAGTGAGGACTGCGCCAACCCGGACAGCATCATTATCGGGCATGTCTTCCCGGCAAGTGCGCGACCGGGCAGCACGTTTGCACTGGAGGCGATCAACTATCGGCGCGGCGGCGAACCGGTTGATCTCTGGCTCAATCGGCCCGATGGATCGGTGCGTAGCCTGCCGTATGATGGCGAGGCCAATACCGAAGGGTATTTGCTAGTGCCTTTTGAAATTGATGCCGACGAGCCGACCGGACGCTGGAGCATTGTGGCGAAGGGCATTCGCACCGACCGCCTACTGCTCATGTCGTTCTATGTAGAATAGGTTCTTACGTGCCCCTCACCCATGGCCCCTCTCTCGCAGCACGGGGAGAGGGGAATATGCTATTGCCCTGCGCCACTGGCCTCTGTCTGGCCTCCTACATATTCGGCCTGCACCTGCGATGCTCCGATAGAAACGGGTTCGGTTTCATCATAGCCGTAGTCGGTGGGCGATACCGCTGGCTCGATGCTCATCAGGTCGAGCCATGTCAGACCAGCGGGCAGGTCAAGCTCTAGCTCGTAGGGCACTGGTTCAAAACCAACCTGCCATGTGGTCACTGGTTCGCCTGCCAGCGAAATGGCAAGCTGACGCGGTACGGCAAAGCTATGCAGATGGAGCGACAGCCGCACGCGGCCCGGTTCGCGCAGCACAATGCCCAGCGTGGATTGCTGCTCCATCCAGCGATAGAAGGGCAGGTCGGAGCCAAACGCACGCGGCGTGCCCCAGTTGCGCCCCACTATCAAGCAGGGCTTGCTGCGGTTGGCGGCGGGCAGGCGGTACAATGTGGCAAGCGCTGTGCTGCTGACCATGTCATCGGTACTCAGGAATGCTTCAATCTGTTTGGTATACTGCTCCTGGTCATAGTCGGTGCCGAGGTGGTGATAGTGCACCACGTGCGTAAAGTTGTAATAGTCCAGGGCACAGTACCAGTTCTGGCGGGCATCCGTCATCATATCATCGTCGGTGGTGATGCCGTCGCGCAGGTGGAACAGCAAGCGCCCCGGTATGACATCGCGTGAGTGTTCGCCATACAGGATTGGCAGTTCGTGCCACGTCTGATAATACATCCCCTCGTTGCCGCTGAACGGTACCTCGACCAGTGCGCCTGCATCAGCAAGGGTGCCATCTACAAAGAAGGCGGGCACCTCTGGCAGGGTCCAGAGCGGGCGGCGAAATGGTAACAATTCAAAGATAACAAGCGCCACCAGCAGCACTGCCGCGCCATTGTAGGCCAGCCGAGCGCGGGGGTGCTGTGCAAGGCGCACCAGCACTGCCTGAATACCAAGCGCAGCCAGCACCGCCAGTGCGAGCAGGGTCATAATCACGAGGCGACCGGGTGCGCGTGAGATGCGCAGGATGCTGTAATCGTACAGCAGGTTGTAGGGTAGCCAGATTGACGTAAGATTGCCAGCGATACGTAAGCTGCGGCCCCAGGGCGAGGATAGCAAATAATATCGCACACACCAACCAGAACCGCGCCGCCTTGCCATACACCACTGCCGCCACAATCGCCAGTGCAAGGCTCATATAAGGCAGCACTACTGTTGTATTCAGAATGCCCGGTATGGTCAGGTTGTCGATCTGCTGCTGTGCCCACGCGCCCCAGAATGGGTGGTAGGGGTTGGGTACAAAGAAGCCAAACACATCCGCCGAGTGGTAGATCGTATCCCAGAACGGGCGCAACATATAGGGCGTGTCGGCGGTGAACCACTGCGCCACCATCTGAGCGACCACTGCGCCAATCCCCAGCGTGTACAGGCCACCGAGCGCTGCTGAGCGCCACGCTACACGCCCCAGGGTCGCTTGCCACTGCTGCCGTTCGGCAACCAGTACCCACAACGCCAGCACGCCGCTAAACAGAAGCAGCGCTGTCGCATGCAGCCAGTCGGCATATGAAGTCAGGATCAGAGCGATGGCTGCGGTGAGGAGCCAGCGTAGCCTGCCGCCTGGTGCCAGCCAGTGCCGTACCGCCAGCACATACAGCGGCATCCATAACACACTATGCAGATTTTCTTGCCCGATGCTGAAGTGAAAGACCTGGGTGGGGGCAAAGCCAAACAGTAACCCGGCGGCAAAGCCAGCAATGCGGCTCCGGGTGATGTCGTAGGCCAGCCAGTAGGTAACATAACAGGCGACCACAAACACCAGCAGTGCGACCAGATTGTAGGCGACGACCAACCCGAACAGCTTCGCCAGCGGGTAGGCCACCCAGCCATACCAGATGTTCATGGTGTGATAATACAGATCAAGCCCTTCTGGGTAATACAGATAGGGCGTGAAGTACGGCGTAGCGCCCTGCTCGATGGCGCGGTGGGTCCACCAGACAGTCCATAGAAATTGTTGTGAGTCGATGGTGGAAATGTAGGTACTAAGATTGAGGCTCAGTGGATAGGTGAAGAGCGTCGTGATCAGCACATACGCCAGCAGCACCACCCCATCGAGCAGGGCGGGGCGCGGCACAGGCTGCGGTGCCACAATTGTAGATGGTGACGTTAACACGTTGTTCCTTCAGCAGCTAGTAACGATACAGGGTCGTGAAAACCCGTGCTATTATAGCAGCCTGGGACAGCACACGGTATGAAGGGCGCTACAATGAGCGAGGCCGTAGACAATCTGGTTATTCGTGCCGCCACAGCCGTCGATGTTCCGGCGGTGGTGCAGATGATTGGTGCTGTGTTTGACGAATATCGCTTTGTATACGAACCAGCAATTGAAGTGCCCGATATTCTAACGCTTGAGACAACCTATGCAGCACCGCACGTTTTTTTTTGTGGGGGTCGCTGATGGTGTTGTGGTCGGCTCGGTCGGTGTCAAGCGCTACCCGCCGAATGCTGCCGAAATCAAGCGGCTCTACCTTGCAGCGGCGCAGCGTGGCAAGGGGTGGGGTCGTCGCTTGCTCGAATGGTCGATTGGATGGGCACAGGCACAGCATGTACAGACCATCACGGCGTGGTCTGATACCCGCTTTACCGATGCCCATCGTCTGTACCTGCGCAGCGGCTTCACTCAGGATGCCGAACGGGTGCTGGAAGACGACCCCAACGATAGCCGGGAATATCGGTTTGTGCGCAACTTCTGACGCCAACCCTCGCCCATGCTAGAACGGCTTGCCCCACAACGTTGCACGGGTATCGAGCGCCCCTGGCAATGTACGTGTATCGAGCTGGGCGCGGATCTCCTTCACATCGCCCCAGTACACAAGCTCGATATACGTGCGCCCTGCTCCCAACAACTGGCCGCGAACATCGTACACTTCCAGCCAGCCATCGTCGCCGTCAGTCGTTACATACACCGCAAAGGTATCGGCGACTTCCGTCGGCACCTGCAACAGTTGCACCGCGCCCCAGCTTTCCCGTTGCACATAGCGGTCGTACAGGGCATAGGCGGCCCAGACTGGTTCGGGGAGGTAAGCGGGGCGCGGCTCAATCGTATATTCCTCCAGGAACTCGTGATATGTCTCGTCGCCCGTTGCATACGCTTCGTACTCTGTTTGCCAGTAGTTGCGAAGCTGTTGTGCATAGAACTGCCTGGCCGCACTGCCAACCTGCTTCTCCTGCATAGCTTCTGCTCCCTCTTGTGTTGTGCCCTCTTCTTCTCAATGAAGATTATGCCGCGTAAGTGCGTTATGGTCAAGCCTGTTACCACACCTTGACAGGTGCGCTATAATAAAAACAGATACCTATAGGGGGTATCCCTACAGAGAATTATAGTATGCCTTTTTAAGAGTATAAGTTCTGGAAAGAGGAGGTTCGTTCGTGGCGAAGCCAATTACCGTAACAGATGCCAACTACAAGGACAAGGTTCTGGGGGCTGATCTGCCCGTAGTCGTCGATTTCTGGGCACCGTGGTGCGGCCCCTGTCGTGCCGTTGCCCCGATTCTCGATAAGCTTGCCGGTGAGTACGAGGGCCGTCTGGTGATTGCGAAGGTCAACACCGATGAAGAAATGCAGTGGGCCAGCACGCTCGGCATCCAGGGCATCCCAACAATGATCTTTTTTAAGGATGGTCGCGAGGTAGGTCGTCTGGTTGGTGCACGTCCGGAGCCGGCCTTCCGCGCTGCGTTCGACCAGGTACTGAGTGCCAAGGTCACAGCCTAACTTATCTTCCTATCAGCGGTACGAACACAGAGGAACTCCCACGAGCGTACGCCTCTGTGTTCGCTTTACAAATTGTGACTGACGAATCGAGGCACGCCCTATGACAGATGCTTTATGTCCGATCCCGGCGGAATCGCAGGAAAGTATTTCCATGCGGCTGCGCCGGATTGAGGGCCAGATTCGCGGTATCCAACGTATGGTAGAATCGGGGCGTGACTGCCGCGAGATTGTCAATCAGGTGGTGGCGGTCAAAGCGGCGCTGAGTAGCCTGAATGCAGTTGTGTTAGAATGTTACGTACGTCGCTGCCTTGACAATCCAGACTGTGCACAGGATAATACCGCCGAAGAGTTGATCGACATGATGCTGAAAGCTTCACGATGATGGAACAACCGGCCTGTCGTGTCGGCGCAACCGAAGATGATCTGGCGCGTGAAACTGACCGGGCCGTACTGTACGGTGCGGTGATGGCTGTCAAGCGGCCCGGTGTACGGCTCAAGCCAGCTATTGCAGAAGCGGCGTTGCAGCTTGCACCAGCCGTTCAAGCCTTTCTGGAAGGCCGCGACGACGACCAGGCAGCATATGCGCTGGCGTATGCGCGGGCCTGTGGAGCAGAAGCATTTTTGCGTTCGAAGCGCACCCAATGAAGAAACTATTTCTGGCCCTGCTAAGCCGATACGCCCCCCATTCCACCAGTCGAGCGCTGCTGCGCTGCGGCTATCTGGCGAGCCTGCTCTGTCTAACATTACTCACCGCGTACGTCCAGGCAGAAGAAGCCGAGTCACCCATTGTTGGAGATATTACCCGTGAATTGAATGAACAACGCCTTGCCGAGATACGCGGTGTCAACTATCTGCGGCCTACCGGCTTTGACCCGGATATATGCCCTGATTTGCAGTTTGGGCAGGATAGCCGCTGCCTATGGGATATCGACGCGATAGCAGCAGATATGGCCCGCTTCCAGACCCTTGGTGTCAATACCATTCGTATTTTCCTGAACTACTATACCTTTGGGGGCGCTAGCAAGACCGACCCGAACTATGATGTGAGCGAGGCGTTTGCCCATCTTGATGCCTTCATCGATGTAGCGCAGGATCACAATATCCAGGTGTTGCCGGTGCTGCTCTCCAAGTACCCACAGGATCGCTTCGGGCAGGAGCATCTCGAAACAACGCTGCGTGTCCATGTACGTCCGGTGCTTAATTTCCTCAAAGACAAAGAGGGCATTGTGGCGTGGGATCTCTTCAACGAGCCAGATATTGGCAGTCCTGTTGATGAGCGCTGCTGGGATTGGGCCAATGCCGACTATGAATTGTGCTTCCCAATGGCAAACGAGCGGCTCTACTTCTTGCGGGCGGTGCGAAACGAGGTGCGGCTCTTTGATGTTGAACGCCCGATTACCATCGGCATGGCGTTTGGCAAAAGCTATTTTCAGCCCGCTGGCACCGACTTCTACGCGGCGGATCTGGTTGAATTCTATTCATTCCACTACTACGACAACGACCCCTACGACAGCGGGCGCTATGCCGAGCACTGGTATTATGGGCAGGGCTTCCCCGCCGATCTGACGCGGGCGATTGACGAACTGTATGCGCTGAACCTGAATAAGCCGATTGTGATTACTGAGCTTGGCTTCCCGACTGGCCCTGGTCATATCCGCACGCACGAAGAGTTTCGGCGCGACCTTGCTATTGCCTACCAGATCGCCCACTTCGACAAAGCGAGCGGCATTGTGCTATGGCCCTTCCAGCGTGAACCCGAAGAACTGGTCGGCGATCTGTTTAGCCGCGTACCGGAGTAGGGCGGCGATTGCAGCAGCACAAACCAGATATCATCAGATGGGTACTGATCAGTTTGTGGGTTGTGCAGGCAGGCGGCGGGTGGTGGGCATTCGGTGTGCTGGTTACTTACTCGGCGTGGTGGTGGCTTCTATTGCCGTTGCCGTTGCTCACTAGCTTTCTGTTAAGTCAGGTTAGCGAATGGGGCCTGCTCGGTGGTATACTCCCCCTCTTGCTGGCACAGGTCACCCCGATCTGCGCGTGGGTCGTCGTAGGACAGGGATTGCCCCTTGTAGTGACAGGTGGTGCAATCGGGGCGCTTGTGGTAGTAGCGTTCCTCGGTGGTATTATTCAGGCGTTGCGATAACCGGCGCTTCTGGTGCCGCTTTCACTGAAGAGGCGAGGGGAGGACAGCCTGCGCAGGCGGGCTTTGTAGTGGTGCCTCATCATATGAGAATAACCGGCGCTTCTGGTGCCGCCGACAATGTCTCGATGCCGTCTGCATGCAGGTACACCAGGTCTTCGATGCGTACCCCGCCCCACCCCTCGATATAGATGCCTGGCTCGACTGTGAACACGCTCCCGGTCTGCACTGTATCCTCGGAGCTACGGCCTATGTGGGGTGCCTCGTGGATGTCTAACCCGACCCCATGCCCTAGTCCGTGCCCGAACTGCTCACCATAGCCTGCCGCCTCTATCACATTCCGCGCCAGTGCATCGGCATCGGTGGCAGCCATACCCGGCTGAATGCCTGCCAGGGCTGCCTGCTGCGCGTTGAGGACAGCGTTGTACACATTCCAGAACGTTTCATCAGCCGCGCCAAACACCAAGGTGCGTGTCAGGTCGGCGTGATAGCCGTGCAGCTTTGCACCCATATCAATGATAATCGGCTGCCCGATGCCAAGCGGCGCATCGCCTGCTACGGCGTGCGCGAGGGCCGCATTGAGGCCAGCAGCGACTACTACCGGAAATGCGACCCCCTCCGCGCCTGCTTCACGCATTGCCACTTCGAGCAGCCACGCTGCCTGCCGCTCGGTCATCTCTGGCCGCAGATGCGGCAGCACCCGCGCCAGTGCTGCATCGGTCAGGCGGACAGCTTGGCATAAGATAGCAAGCTCATCGCTATCTTTGCTGGTACGGAGCGTTTCGATCAGATCGGTGGTTGCCTGCAACTGCGGCGCAGAGTCCTTCAATTCTTCGGCAAAGTATTCGCTGTAGCGAGTATGGGCCGCAACAGTCAGGTGCTGTGCCTCGAAGCCAACCGTGCGGATACCAAGCTCATCGATCAGGGTTGCCAGCGTTTTGAGGTAGGGCATCTCGGTGCTGATCTCACGCAGCCTGAAGAGCGGCGCTTCCTGTTGGGCACGCTGACGGTAGCGAAAGTCGGTGATAATCCAGGCTGCATCAGCGCTGATCAGCAGCGCCCCACTGCTGCCCGTGAAGCCGCTCAGGTAGCGCCGATTGGCTGGCGCGGTTACCAGCAGTCCATCAAGGGTGTGTTCGTGTAGCAGGGCACGCAGGTTTACAAGGCGCTGGTGCATATCAGCATGGTTCCTCTCTGTTCTGTTCACGGTCGCAGCCGACAGCCCGGACTCAGTCCGCCCAGATGCTCTACCGCAAAGCTTAAATTGCCATTCTGCACCACAATCGCCTCGCAATGCAGATGGCTGCACCCGTCGCTGTAGGTGGCCCGCAACCCGATACTGCCGCTGTAGGTATGCAGCCGAATTGCGTGAAGATCCCACGTTTCGGCAGGTGTCCAGCCCGAATGGGTAATGCAGCGCTCGCGCAGGCCCGCCGGATGCAAGCCCGCGACACTGCACAGCAGCACCACAAGCAGCACCACACCGAGCACCCCACCCACAGCCAGCCATGCGCGACGCTCGGCAGGACGTGGGCGGCGGGTGGGGTGCCGTTTGACATAAGATACTACCTGCTGTCTTTGCGTTCGCGGCTACGGAAGACGATAGTGAGGGGTACGCCTGAGAAGCTGTACTGCTCACGGATGCGGTTTTCGAGATAGCGTCCATACGACCAGTGGACAAGATCACCATCGTTGGCAAAGAACAGAAATACGGGCGGCGCAACCTGTGGCTGTGTGGCGAAGTAGATCCGCAGGTGGGCACCCTTCCGGGTTGCCATCGGTGGTTGCTTCATCACAGCATCGCGCAAAAGCTGGTTCAGTTCCGAAGTAGAAACGCGCTTGTTACGCTCTTTGTCTACTTCAAGCGCTAACGGGATGACCTTCTCGACGCGCTGCCCGCTCATGGCCGAGATGAACAGCACCGGGGCATAGCTCAGAAAGCGAAATGCCTCTTGAATGCGAGCATTGTACTCGTTAAAGGTATAGGTATCTTTTTCGACAGCATCCCACTTGTTGACAAGCAACACCACACCCTTCTTGGCCTCCACAATCATGCCTGCAATGTGGGTATCCTGTGCAGTCATACCCTCCGAGGCATCGATAAGCAGCAGCGCCACATCGCAGCGCTCGATGGCCCGCAGGGTCCGTAGCACGCTGTAGCGCTCCACGCCGCGCTCAATCTTCCCAGAGCGTCGAATGCCTGCCGTGTCAATCAAGGTAATACGGGTATTCTCAAAGACCAGTTCAGTGTCGATACTGTCGCGGGTGGTACCAGGTACCTCGCTGACCACGCTGCGATTCTGGCCGAGCAACTTGTTCAGCAAGCTCGACTTGCCCACATTGGGCCGCCCCACAATCGCAATACGTACGCTCTTTTCTTCGCCTTCACCGAGCGGACTGGGTGGCAACGACTCCACGATGCGGTCAAGCACATCGCCCGTACCCAGGCCGTGATACGCACTCATCGGCACAGGCTCGCCCAGGTTGAGCGAGTAAAACTCCACTGCATCAAGCTGCCGTTCGCGGCTATCGGCCTTGTTGACGGCCAGCACAACCGGCTTGTTGGTTGTGCGCAGCACCTCGGCAACATCGGCATCGGCGGTGGTCATACCTTCGCGCCCATCCACCACAAAGATAATCGCGTCCGCTTCGATAATCGCAAGTTCGGCCTGTTCGCGGGCACGCTGTAAAATCTCACGCATGGGCAGGTCGAGGTCGTCGTCTTCGATCAGGATACCTGCGGTATCGACCACAATAAACTCGTTGCCGCGCCAGTCGGTCATACCATAAAGACGGTCGCGGGTGGTACCGGGAACGCCCTCCACAATGGAGCGGCGTTCCCCGATCAGACGGTTAAATAGGGTTGATTTGCCCACATTGGGGCGTCCTACAATTGCTACAATCGGCTTTGCCATACAGTTTCTAGTCTACTCACTTCTCTACGATGCTGTCTCACTGGGAGCCGGCGGTGCAGCTAGCGCGGCTTGCTTCACGGGACGGTTGACTGCCCGCCTGATGCGGCGGAAGACCCACCCGATAAGCAGCACAATCGGCAGCCAGACCGGAGTCCAGATCCCCAGGACAATGGCGATGTTAATCAACCCCTGCCCAAATTCGAGCAACCCCCGCAGCGCTCCACGTGCCACTTCGAGCGGTTGCCACCCATCTACCGCAACAATCGGGGTGGTTGGCACCGGCTCTAGCGCAACATGAATGGTTGATAATGCAGCACTCTGCTGCAAATACTGCAAACGTCCTTCAATTTGTTCGATCTGGCCCTGCACGTCGGTCAATGCCTGGTTCACACTCAGCGCATCTTCAACACGGCGGGCCTCGTTTAACAGGTCAAGCAGGCGGTCGCGGGTTGCTTCCAGGTTGCCCAGACGGGCCTGCAAGTCTACAAACTCTTCGGTAACATCATCGCCGCTCACGCTGCGCGACAGCACGCGGTCGGCGAGTCCTTCAATGCGGGTCAGCGCATCATCAAAGCGTTCGGACGGAATACGCATCGATATCGACACACGCAAGTATTCTTCGGTGCCGCTACGCTGCGAGGCAACAATATAACCATCAAACTCGGTTGCCAGCGTATTGAGCGCACGCTCGGCGGCGGTTACGTCCGCTACCCGCAGGCTCAGGTCGGCCGTGCGAATAATTACCCGTTCAATCTGCTGAGCCTGTGGTGCATTGAGTGCATCTTCGTCAAGTGCTGCACCTTCACCCGCGAATTCTTCAGCGACAGCGGGTGCCTCCTCGGACGTAAAATTGAGTTCGGCTTGTGGGGCGGGTGCTCCGGCGGCACCGCAGGCTGTTGAGACGAACAAAAGTACTACTAATATCAGCAATACATAAGTGGGTTTCATGACATCTTCCTCCCGTGTCAGGGTTTGTTACAGGCCGTTACTGACACAACGATTACCGCCGCCCACAAGTTCCAGCATAGATAGTTTCATAGTATACCATGCTGCTCTGTGCTGTGAGGGGGTTGTTCGGGCGTTTCTGGTTATGTGCAACATAGCTTCCGATATGTTACACATACAGGGGGCAATTCGGCGGAGCTGTGGCAACACCTTCCGGAGAATATGCTACCATGATTTCAGTGCTGTTTGCTGGCGCTAGAAAGCTGTTGTAGGCACTGTGGAACAGATACATAGAAACAGGCGCATAGTAGATTTATAATTATGTCAACTCGAACGATAGACTACACGATAAGCCTGCTGCTGATCGGCTTGGTCGCCTGTACAGCGGCTACACGTGGCCCAGATGCGCCGACTACTGGCCCGCTGCTGGCGGGTACCAGTCAGTCAAGCACTGACCTCGATCTTGTGACAGAACAGCTTGTGTATGTTCCCGCCTATTCCGATATCTTTTATAATGCAGATGGACAGACGGTCGATCTCGCAATCACACTCAGCGTCCGCAATACCGACCTGCTCCACTCGATTATTATTACAACTATCGACTACTACAACACTGAAGGAACACTGGTGCGGAGTTATATTGATGAACCGGTTGCACTTGGCCCGCTTGCGTCAAGTCACGTGGTGGTTGATCCACGCGACGAGAGCGGCGGTGTGGGTGCCAATTTTCTGGTCGCGTGGGGCGCAGAGGCGCTGGTGCATGAGCCAGTTGTTGAAGCAGTCATGATTAGCGCGGCAGGGCAGCAAGGCCTTTCGCTGATCAGTCCGGGGCGGGTTATTTCGCAAACTCGAACGCTTCCATAACGTTATGACAACTGAACTGGCAATTCAGACGATTGATCTGACTAAACGCTACAAGCAGCGCCTTGCCGTCGAGAGTCTCTCGTTGGAGGTGCAGCGCGGCGAGGTGTTTGGCTTCCTGGGGCCGAATGGCGCAGGCAAAACGACCACCATTGCTATGCTGCTGGGGCTGGTGCGGCCTACTGCGGGGCAGGCGCTGCTGTTCGGGCACGACGTGCAACACGATCCGGTTGCTGCATTACGTAACGTCGGCGCAATGATTGAAGCCCCTGCTTTTTACCCTTACCTGAGCGGGCGCGACAATCTGCGGGTGCTGGCCCGCGCCGATGGGGTGCCGCCTGCCCGCATTGATGCAGTGCTGGCTGCCGTCGAACTCAGTAGCCGCGCCCGTGATCGCTTCGGTACCTATTCGCAGGGGATGAAGCAGCGCCTTGCGATTGCCGCCGCACTGCTGGCCGACCCGGACCTGATTATGCTGGATGAGCCGACCAACGGCCTTGACCCGGCGGGTACTGTTGAAGTACGCGAACTGATCCGCTCGCTGGCGACTGAAGGCCGTACCATCTTTCTGTGTAGCCACCTGTTGCACGAGGTGGAGCAGGTCTGTAGCCGGGTGGCTATTATCAAAGCGGGGCGGCGCATAGCACAGGGCAGCGTTCGTGAACTGTTGCAGCGCGGGCAGGTGGTGCAGGTACGTGTTGTTGGTGCGGTAGCTCCGGCGGTCGCGCTGTTACAGCAGGTGGAGTGGGTGCGCGGCGTGCAGCACGATGGCGACCTGTTGCTGGTTGATGCTCCCGCCGCACGTGCGCCAGAGATTAATGCACTGCTAACTCGCAATGACATTCTGGTTGCCGAAATCCGCACCCGCGAAGAGAGCCTGGAACAGTTTTTCCTGGAAGTAACGGAGCACACCACGTGATACATCTGGTGCAGGCCGAGTGGCTCAAGCTGACCCGCCGCCCCCTGACGTGGATCTTACTGGGGCTGTTTCTCGTGTTACTGGCCTTCAACTCGTTTGGCTGGTTTCTGTTGTGGCACTCCACGACGGCACCTTCACCGGCGGCACAACCCGCATTCAGATTCTTGACGATGTCCAAGTCAATCAGTTACGCCTGCAACTGCGCTTCCCCGGTGTGTTTGGTGATGTACTGGGGTATGTCAACAGCATTGGTGGTGTGCTGGCGATGGTGCTGGCGGCGGCGGCAGTTGGCAGCGAGTATGGCTGGGGCACGCTGCGGCTGCATCTGGCCCGCCACCCCCGGCGCGGGCGCTACCTGATTGGCAAGATTATCACGCTGCTACTGGTCATTCTAGCGGGCATGGTCATTGCGCTGCTGATCGGGTCGCTGCTTGGTCTGTTGTTGGGGAGCATTCTGGGCAACGTCGGCAGCATTACCCCCGGCGATCTCCTGCTGCTACTGCCGGGCATACTGCGGGCGCTATATGTCATTCTGCCGTATATACTGTTTACCATCGCTATCACCATCATCGGGCGCTCGGTGCTGGCAGGCGTGGCGGGCGGGGTGCTCTTTCTGGTGCTCGATGGCGGAGCGGGCGCACTGGCGTTTGTACCCAACCTCGGTATTCCCTTGCTCACCTTCATCTACTACCTGTTTTTACAACCCAACATCAATGCGCTCATTATTCTGCACCGCAGCAGCTACGGAATGGATGCCTCGGCTATCACTGGCTTGAGTACGGAAGGCTTGCCTCCACCGTGGCAGGCCGCATTGATGATTGCGCTGTATAGCGGTATTTTTTTTGCCTATGCCTACCTCTCATTCACCCGGCGCGATGTGGGCGGGGCCGGGTAGGGTACGCCTGTCCGTTTGCCCAATATGCTATACTGATTTCCGCAAGGTACATACAAGCATAGCGCACTGAAACCATCAGACACAGCAAGGGAGGGGTATATATGGCAACGCTCGGTCAGAATGTAACGATTAGCTGGCTTGGACACGCGACATTCCATATTGTCACGCCTGAAGGCAAAAACGTTCTGATTGATGCATGGGTAGATGGCAACCCATCTTGCCCCGATGAGTGGAAGACCAGAGCGCGCCAGAACCTCGATGCAATCTTTGTCACCCACGGTCACTTCGATCACGTTGGCGACCTGATGACGGTGGCAAAAGAGACGCGGGCAATGGTCGTCTGTCAGGCCGATCTCACGACATGGCTACAGAAGCACGGCATCGCTGAAGAAAAGATAGTCGCTTTCAACACGGGCGGTACAGTTGAAGTGGCGGGCATCAAGGCTACTATGACCAATGCCATTCATAGCAGCAGCACCTCGGAAGATGGCCTGATTGTTCCGCTTGGTACCTCAATCGGGTATATGCTGCGCTTCTCGAATAACTTCGGTGTGTATGTAGCCGGCGATACCGCTGTCACCTACGATATGCTGATCACAGGCGATCTGTATCAGCCAGATGTTGCCATTCTGCCCATCGGCGACTACTTCACGATGGACCCCCGCCAGGCCGCCTATGCACTCAAATTGCTGCGGGCAACCTACGCCATTCCATGCCACTGGGGTACCTTTCCGCTGCTGACCGGCACGCCCGATGCGCTGCAGGAAGCCTGCAAGGAATTCCATGTGAATGCCCAGGTGATCGGCCTCAAACCTGGTGAGTCGGTAGACTGACATGTGCTTACCTGTTACAATGCGTGTAGTGCCGATACAAGGGACGCAGCGGTGCGTCCCTTCGCTATGCTCTTGTTACACACACTGCAATGCAATTGGAGGAGAGAGATGCTGTTACACACCCTCTATCAGCAAGACCCGGATATCGCCCACGCTATCGCCAACGAAGTACGCCGGCAGCGCGATGGGCTGGAACTGATCGCCAGCGAGAATTATGTCAGCCGTGCTGTGCTCGAAGCACAAGGTTCGGTATTTACCAACAAGTATGCCGAAGGTCTGCCAGGGAAGCGCTACTATGCCGGCTGCGAGTTTGCCGATGTGGTCGAAGAAATCGCCATCAAGCGAGCGCTGGAGTTGTTCGGAGCCGAAGCCGTCAACGTCCAATCGCACAGCGGTGCTTCGGCAAATATCGCTGTCTTTACCGCACTGTTGCAGCCAGGTGATAAAATCCTGGGCATGCGGCTCGACCAGGGCGGGCACTTGACACACGGTAGCCCGGTCAACTTCAGCGGCAAGTGGTACGATGTCAGCTTTTATGGCGTCGATCAGGAGACGGGCCTGATTGATTATGATGAACTGGCCCGCATTGCCCGCGAAGTGCGCCCGAAGCTGATTACGTCGGGGGCCAGTGCCTACCCGCGCATTATCGACTTCAAGCGCATGCGCGAAATTGCCGATGAGGTCGGCGCGCTGCTGATGGCCGACATTGCCCATATTGCGGGGCTTGTTGCGGCAGGCGAACACCCCACCCCTATTGGCTATGCCCACGTGACCACCACCACTACCCACAAGACGCTACGCGGCCCCCGCAGCGGTATGATTATGATGAACCAGGAATTCGCCAAAGACATCAATAGCAGCGTGTTTCCTGGTACGCAGGGCGGGCCGCTGGTGCATATCATTGCTGCCAAAGCGGTGGCATTTGGTGAGGCGCTGCGCCCTGAGTTTAAAGAGTATGCCCGCAACATTCGCGTGAATGCAAAGGCACTGGCCGAAGCGTTAGTCAAGCGGGGGCATCGGCTCGTGTCGGGCGGCACCGACAACCACCTGATGCTGATTGACCTGACACCGCTGGGCATCACCGGGGCGAAGGCCGACAAGACGCTGGAACGCGCTGGTATTACCGCCAACAAGAATGCGATCCCCTACGACAAAGAACCACCATGGCGCACCAGCGGCGTGCGGCTCGGCACGCCTGCCGTTACCACACGCGGCATGGGCACGGCAGAAATGGATCAGATTGCCGAATGGATTACGCAGGTACTCAACAATCTAGATGACGAGACAGTGATCCAGCGGGTTGCCAACGAAGTGCGCGACCTGTGCAGCAAGTTTCCGGTGCCCGGTCACGAGGGCTATGTCGAGGAGCCGGTGGGCGTAGAGTAGACACATACATGCGCCAGCGTCAGCAAAGCGGGAGGCATCTCAACACTACCTCTAGCGGCCCTCCCGCTCTGGCTCTTCTTCCAAAAGTGCCACGAGTTGCCACAGCAGTTTGTGAAGATGGGCAAATTCTGCGTGCCCCAACCGCTGCGCCCAGACAGCTTCAATCTCGGCAATACTAGTGCGGGCCACCCGTTCTACCTCCCGTCCCCGTGCGGTATAGTGGATAATCTGTGCCCGCCCATCCTGGGGGTCGCGGTGGCGTTCCACATATCCGCCTTCCTCAAGATGCGTGATCAGTGTGCCCATTGATTGCTTCGTCATCTGGGCTGCCTCGGCAAGGTCGGTAACACGTGCCCCTTCGGGGGGCAAGTGCTGAAAAACGCGCTGATGGGCGGGGCGAATATCCTCAAATCCTGCTTTCTGCAATGCCTCGTTAATATGCAGTGCCATTGCTTCAAAGGGAATACGCAACAGTGCGCCGAGCATATAACCCCGTGTGCGAGAGTCATCCATTATCAGTAGGTTCCTTCAGAGTGCTTGACAGGCGTATGCCTATATAGTAAGATAAACTTATAAGACAAACTTACTATATACTTCCATCCTGGTAATGATTGTATCAAGAGTATACCAGAGGAACCAGTCCAGCAATATCCTGTATCACATACATATTGCTACAGATCGCAGTCAACCGGTCAGTGATCATCAGAAGGAGCACCACATTGAATGCGTCAGAGGGCGAGAAATCGGTCACGTTTGTACTGGTTCACGGTGGATGGCACGGCGGATGGTGTTGGAAGAAGCTCACTCCGTTGGTACAGGCTACTGGTCATACGGTACTGACACCAACGCTCACCGGGATGGGCGAACGTGCCCATCTGCTCAACCCGGAGATAGACCTCGACCTGCATATTCAGGACATTGTTGCCGTTCTTGAATACGAAGACCTGCGTGAGGTTGTACTGGTTGGGCATAGCTATGGAGGGATGGTGATTGCGGGTGTTGCAGAACGGGCCACCGAACGGCTTGCCCATCTGGTCTATCTTGATGCATTTCTCCCCGAAAATGGTAAGGCACTCCAGGACTATGCATTTCTCCCCCCGACACGCGATGATGATGGCTGGCGCGTGCTGCCCTATACAGGATCACCGGGCATGTTTGGTGTCACCGACGGAAGGGGATCTGGCCTGGATGGAACCGCGCATCGGCGATCAACCCATCAAGACATTTACACAACCGCTGCCCCGTTCCGCCGATTTTCATCCGACGTTGCCACAGACATTTATTCAGTGTAGCGATGCTCCATTTTTTGTTGAGGCAGCCGACCGAGCGCGGCGTTACGGCTTCCACTTTTACGCACTATCCGGGGCAGGTCACGATGCCATGATAACACAGCCACAGGAACTGACACTGCTCCTCAGACATATTGTTGCAGCGCCTTCGTTAACGTAAGATATTGGCTGTCGGTGCGGCTTGAAGCCACACCGGCTCTAGCGCCCCTTATCTACCACACTTCCGGCTCGCCAGCAAACCAGCGCCCCCACAGGCTCGCCAGCACACCCAGCACACCGAGGGTTACCAGTGCCAACCCTGCAATACGCTGAATGTTATCGAGCGACCCACGCAGCGCCAGTGCTTCATTCATGCGCTGGTTGTCGCCAAGCTGGGCAAACTCGTTGGCTGCCTGATCAGCGGCGGCACGTGCCTGTGGTATACGGAACGACCCGGCAAGCTGACTGGCCTCGTCAAGTTGCTGATTGGCCCGCAGACCACGCTGCGCCCGTGCTGCATACACCTCCAGCACCTGCTCCTGCCGCACATCGCCAATCGCGGCATAGGCGCGGCGGGCTTCATCCACCCGTTGCAGCGCCTGCTGATAATCAGCGGCAACCAGTGCTTCGCGGGCACTGGCCGCAATCGCATTGGCCTGCTGTCCGGCTCTGCTGCGAATAAGCAGCGCTTCGGCTTCCTGCAACACCTCCTGCTGGGGTGTCTCGCGCAGCCACTCAATCGCCGCATTCAATTCGGTTTCGGCCTCGGCATAGCGCCCCTGCTCCAGCAACGCCGTCGGGTAGCCCAGATCAAAGCCCGCAATCGGACGGTCACGGTAGGTGCCATCTAGGTAGGACGGCAACCATGCCAGCCATTGCTCTTCAAGCTGTGAAGGGGGCGTAAGGTAGGTTTGCTGCAACGCCGTGCGGTAGCCGTTGGACTGAGCATTGGCAATCACAAACTCACGGAACTTTTCAAAGCCGTAGTTCTCAATCAAAAACGCTACGATTGAGAGCGACTGTGGATAACCCACATCCGGTTCGCCATAGATGCGGTCGCGGTTGTCTAAATCGCTCCATGTAATCAGGCGGCCTGTATCCACCGCCTGCTGCATCAATTGCATCTTGCGGTCAAACTCAGGGGTCGGTATTTCAACATACTGCGCAATACCCTCTTGAAAGCCCGTATTCAGCCGATTTTCGCTCAGGTCAGAGGCAACGATATGGGTCAGTTCGTGGCGAATGTTGTTCTGGATCTCTTCCAGCGTCTGTTGCTCGGTGCGTGGCAGCACTACCGCCAACTCGCGGCGGCGGAAGTCGGCATGGGCCACAATACCGGGCATATCACGTGCCAACGGATTGACCGCATAGTAGCTCTCGAAGGTGGGATACAACCGCAATGTCAGCGGTACTTCAACCCGATGATTAAACTGGGTAGCAATGTCGTCATACACCTGATCAACAAAGCCCGCGTAGGCCTGCGCCTCGTTCAGGCTGGCCTCGTCGGGGGCGTGCAAAATAACAAAGTAGCGGGTGGGCAGTTGCGCCCAGTCAATATTCTGGGCGCGGGTCGGTGCCACAAACAGCACCAGACTAGCAAGCAGCACCAGCAGTGCCAGCAGCGCGGCATAACTCCTGACGTTCCTGATGTTAGTGTGCATCGTCAATCCTCGTATAGATTGGCCCCTCAGGGGTGAGTGTGCTTTGAAACAGATACGGTAATCCAGGTGACCACTGCGCCTGCGCAGGTGGTGGCAGTGCTTCGATGGCGCGGCCTAGGTCAGCATAAGCAGCAGATGACACATCGCGCCGGGTGCGGCCTAGCGTCAGGTGCGCCCGAAAGGGACGATCTTCAGGCGGAAAACCAAGCGTAGCACATGCCACGCCCACCGCTTGCTGTATCTGGCTCAGCGTAGCGGTGTCGCCGCCCACCCCCACCCATACCACCTGCGGACGGCGCAGGTTGGGGAACGCGCCCACCTCTCCCAGATGCACCGTTGGCGGGGCCACCTGATGTTCTGCGGCGAAGGTCTGACGCACCGCTGCCAGCGCCTCCTGTAACGGTGCAAGCAGGGGTGGTGCCACGTCGCCCAAAAAGTGCAGTGTCATATGCATCGTATCCGGCCTGACCCACTTGACCGGATGCTGACCAGTGCAGCGCAACCGTTGCTGCACGTCGCCCAGATGGGTAATAATGTTGTCCGGTAGTTCGAGTGCAACAAACAGGCGCATCGTTCTTTCCTGGTATTAGTGTATCACATGGGCAGCGGTGTGACAGCCATATGTGTATGCGATCCCATCTCGATTACCTGACTGTCAACCTCTGGCTCATCCTCAGCGGGAGCAAGCCGCACATAGCTACCGTCGGTTTGTAGCATCCGCGCTCGCCGATTGTCGTTCAGGTACCGTTCAAGCAACCCATCACGGATAAAGCCCACAATCGCTGCATCCTTGACCGGAAAGACCACCTCAACACGGCGGTTGAGGTTGCGCTGCATCAGGTCGGCACTGCCCACATAAACCTTCGGTTGTGCATTGTTGTGGGCATAAAAGATGCGGCTGTGTTCCAGGAATTGCCCGATGATGCTGCGAACATAAATGTTTTCGCTCAGACCGGGCATACCGGGGCACAGGCAGCACATACCACGAATAATCAAGTCAACCCGCACGCCCGCCTGCGATGCTGTATAGAGCCGGTCGATTATCCCTGGATCGATCAGCGAGTTCATTTTAAAGACGAGATGCCCCTGCCCATGCTGGCGGTGCTGCGCAATTTCGTCGTCAATCAGCCGATTGATACCGGGGCGCAGCGAGAAGGGCGCTACCAGCAGCTTTCGATACTCGCGTTGGCGGCTGTAGCCCGTCAGCATATTAAATAGTTCGGTCACATCCGCGCCGATCTGCGGGTCACACGTCAGCAGGCCGAGGTCGGTATACATCCGGGCAGTGCTGGCATTGTAGTTGCCCGTTCCGAGGTGCATATAGCGGCGGATACTGTCGCCCTCTTTACGGACAACCAGTGCCGTCTTGCAGTGGACTTTCAGCCCTGGCAGGCCATAGACCACATGCACGCCCACCTGTTCGAGCGCCCGCGCCCAGACGATATTGTTCTCTTCATCGAAGCGGGCCTTCAGTTCGACCAGCACTGTGACCTGCTTGTTGTGCTCGCGTGCGCGCATCAGTGCCGCAACAATGGGCGAATTCTTGCCTGCCCGGTAGAGCGTCTGCTTGATTGCCAGCACGTTCGGGTCGTCGGCAGCCGTCTGGATAAAATCGACCACCGGGCCGAATGTATCATAGGGATGGTGCAGGATAATATCCTGCTGCCGAATAGCGGCAAACATATCGGTGGCATGTTTCAGTACCGGCGGTGTGCCAGCATAAAACGGCTTGTCTTTGAGGTCGGGCCGATCCAGACTCATCAGGCTCATCAGGTTGGTGAGCGCAAGCGGGCCGCGCATCGTGTACACATCCTCATCGTTAAGTTTGAGGTTGTGTACCAGAATATTGCAGATGTACGCGGGCATAGCGCTGTCGATGGTGATCCGCACCGCCGCACCGAAGCGCCGCTGCCGTACGCCCTGCTGAATGGTGCGCAGCAGGTCGTCGGCTTCGTCCTCTTCAATCTCAATGTCGGCATCGCGGATGACACGGAACGGGTAGGTTTCAACAATCTCATAGCCAGGGAAGAGCGATGAAATATGGGTCGCAATCACCTGTTCAAGCCAGATGAACGAGTAGTGCCGCTCTGCGGGAATATCACTCGACAGGAGTACCTCCGGGTTAGTGGGGATAGGCACCAGACGCGGCAGCACTTCGGGCACCTTCACGCGTGCAAACAGCACACCTTCATCTTCGCGCACGACCACCGCAAGATTGAGGCTGAGGTTGGAGATATGCGGGAAGGGGTGCCCAGGATGTTGCCCAGGGTCGAAGGCGAGCGGCGTGAGCACCGGAAAGATCTGCTCTTCAAAATAGGTTCGCACAGCCGCGTGCTGCTCCTCGGTCAGTTGGTCGCGATTGAGAATATGAATACCCGCCTGATCAAGGCGCGGCAACAATTGATCAAGCAAGAGATCGCGCTTGCGTTCGAGGATGGGCACCAGCGCATTACGAATGGCGGTGAGTTGCTCGGCAGGGGTCAGGCCATCTATCGAAAGATCACGCACACCTGCTTCGATCTGCTGGCGAATACCGCTGACTCGAATCATAAAAAACTCGTCCAGGTTAGAGGAGAAAATAGCCAGAAACTTGATACGTTCTAGCAACGGATTGCGTTCGTCGAAAGCTTCTTCCAACACACGCTGATTAAAATCGATCCAGCTCAGTTCGCGGTTAAAGTAGGGCCGTTGCAGTGTGGCAGGTTGAGTACTGGCTGGTATGGTATAGGCAGATGTCTGTACGCTCATAATCTCCTCTTCAATCGCACAACAGCAGTATATGCGACACACAAGGGTCCACCAGCAAAACCATCTGACAGTCTATTGATGCCGCTAGTATAACAAAAGCGTCAACCTTTGGGCAACCCGGCATGCTTGCTTGGAGTGCTGTAAAACACTAAATGGTTGTCTCTGTATTGTACTGCATATCGGCGGCGCAGGTGTGGAGCCACAGGTTGCACGAAGCAGCGCTTTAGCCTATACTGCCGCTATGCAAAACTTATTAAACAATGCACCCGACCCGGATATGCCACCCGTAACATGGGGCTGGCGCGATGTTATTGCCGTTGTTGTGACCGTGCTGGCAGGCACACTGGTGTTGCTCGGTGCAATACAACTCCTCCCGATTGCCCAGGACGAAGCGCTTGGTGTTACATCGCCCGTGCCGTATATTAGCACTGCCCTGATTTACCTGCTCATTTTGCTGGCAGTTTATCTTTTTGCTGCACGGCGTAGCGGGTGGGCGGCGCTTGGCTGGCGTCCGGTGCCCATCCCGATGCTGCTGATGGTTCCGGCGTTGCTGTTGCTTATCATCACGGGTATGGTGCTGATCAATCTGCTGATTGTGCTGGCAACGGGCGACTTCGAAAATCCGCAAGTGGATGCGCTGACAGGTGGCAACGCGCTGACATCAAACCAGTTGCTCTTGTTGCTGGTACTAGTCGCCGGAGTGGTGCCTGCCGTCGAAGAGGTCTTTTTTCGTGGCATGATCTACGGCCTGATGCGGCGGCAGTGGGGCGCGCTGCTCGCCATTGTCGCGAGTGCAGCGCTGTTCTCGGTGGTGCACGTGCTGCCCATTCTGATGCCTGCACTGTTTTTTGTTGGGCTGGTGCTTGGCTTCCTGCGCGAGTGGAGCAAGTCGATTGTGCCGTGTATTCTGCTGCACTCGCTCCAGAACGCCCTCGTCTTGATTGCTATCAATGCCACACTTTCCGGAATGTAGCAGTTAGCTCTGGTCGCCGTCGGGGATAATGTAGCGCACCACCCGCCCATCACGGTGGGTAATCGCTAGCTCGGTGCCCGCCGGATGAAACGCCAACCCCTGCACATCACCACCTTCGTATTGCGTGGTATACATCAGCCGCCCCAGTACCGCCTCCCAGAACGCTAGCCGTCCATCGGTGCCACCTGCCACAATCAGCCGCCCATCTGGTGAGACAGCAATGCTGGTGAAGGCCCCCTCAGACGGACGAGTATTTCGCACCTCGCTGCCGCTGACGGTATCCCACACCCGCAACTCAGCGCTGCTAATACTCACAAAAAGCGTATCGCCCGGTATCGCTGCCAACCCGATCACCTGGCTGGTATGTCCGGTTAAGGTGTGCAGCAGGGTGCTATCCACCGCATCCCAGATACCAATGGTCGGCTCGGAGAGCGCTTCGTCCACATCGGGCGCGAGGCTATTGCTGGCGATAATTGCCTGACCATCGCTGCTGAAGGTGAGCGCCCTGATTGCACTGCGGAAGGCCTGAAACTGGTTGACCATCTGGCCCGTCCGCGCATTCCAGACGGTAATCTCACCGCTGATAGTGCCTGCCGCGACCAGTTGCCCATCGGGGCTGGCAGCGACCCGCACCGCCTGCACGGTCAATCCGGGCAGAGAACGTACGACGCGTGGCAGGTCAAAGTCAATCAGGGCAACGCTCCCTGTAAGGCTATCGGTGGCAATGATTGCTGTGGTATCATCCGCAAAAGCCAGCGCCTGCGCTCCGGTTGCCCCCCAACCAGCGTGACCTGCCGCTCTTCGCGCAGATGTTGCAGCTTGACGGTACCCGTAATATTGACCATTCCGAGAATAGCGCCATCGCGCGAGTAGTCGAGTGAGCCGACCGTAAACGCCGAAAGGTCAAGCTCGCGCACAGCGGTAGCATCATCAACATCCCAGAACACAACGGTATCGCTCTCGTCGCTGCTGGCAGCGAGCAGTTGCCCATCGGGGTGCCACGTCATCGCCAGAACGCCACCGCCTGGATGTTGCAGCACATTCTGCTCGGTGCCGGTGGTGGTATCCCACAGCCGCACACTGCCATCGAGGGACGCACTCGCCAGCGTGTCACCATCTGCGCTGTAGGCCAACCCACGAATAACAATCCAGCCAGTGTGTCCGCGCAGTTCCTGGCTCACGCTGCCGTCCTGCACATCCACCAGATACACCAGCATATTGGTCGAACCGACCGCAAGCTGATTGCCATCGGGGTGAAATGCAAGACCGGTTGTCCAGTAGGGCAGGTTCGTTTCGCTGTTCAGCGGAGCTTCAAACAGAACGCCCGGATCTGCCTGCCCTGATACATCCCACAGCCGCACCGTTCCATCGCGGCTGGCAGAAGCAAGCAGGCTCGCATCGGGGCTGAATGCAAGCTGACCGGGCCAATCGGTATGACCGTTGAATGCCTGCACTGCCGTTTGCTGTGCAACATCCCACACTCGTACCGAGAGATCGGTGCTGCCTGAGGCGAGGAGGGCACCATCGGGCGAACTGGTAAGGCTCCGTATCCAGCCAGTATGCTCGTTTAGCTGGCCCACTTCGATCCCATTTATGACATCCCACAGCCGGATTGCGTTTTCATCGACGGCACCGGAAGCAAGCCTCCACTGCGGCGCATCGTCGGTACTGTTGGGCGCGGCGACAAATGCTAGTGCGCTCACGTTGCCACGGTGCCCCGCCATCACGCTCACCACATCCAGCGTTACCGCATCGTATACCGTTATAGCGCGGTCGGTGGCAATTGCCAGTACCGTGCCATCGGGCGCATACGCTATCACACCGAGCGCTACTTCGTTCAGGCGGCCCCGCTCAGTAAGCTGTTCAACGTTTTCTGGCGCGATGACACTGCTGCCCAGACCGGGCACTGCCGGAGCGGGTGCGCCGGGGGTTGGTCTTGCGGTGGGGGTGGGCAAGGGTGCCGGGGTCGCCGTTGGTTCCAGCGTTGGCGGTACATCTGTGGCGACCGCGACCTGTGCGGCGCGGGTTGGTATTTGCGGCTCGTTGACCAGCAGCGACAGCCCCGGCCCTGCAAAGAGATACAGCCCCAACCCGCAGATGACCAGCGAGAGCATCAGCAGAAAGCCGATGAACCAGACCAGGCAGGTCATATCGGTGCGGGCAGGCTGGGCAACGGCGGCAGGCTGCGTGACTACCGCAGCAGCATTGCTGTCGTAGACACTGGCCGGCTCCGCAATTGCATAGGGGGCATCTGGTAGGGCATCAAGTGCTGATACCTCTGCAGTGGCTGGTGCAGCAGGTTCCCCGGACGGAGGCAGCGCGACAGTTGCAAAAGGACTTGCAGCGGCAGTTGTGGCGGGTACTGCCCCCCCCAGGGCACGCGCAATCTGGAGCAGGCGGCGCACTTCAGCAACTGACTGGTAACGGTCGCCGGGATACATTGCCAGCATTCGCAACACTACCTGCTCAAGCAGCGGTGCAACATCGGCCCGCAGGGTATGCGGTGGTGGCAGTGGTGTACCGGCCAGCCGTCGTGCGGTGACAGGCGGTGCCCAGCCAGTGAGCATGTGATAACAGACCGCACCGAGTGCATAGATATCGCTCACCTGTGAAGGTAAGGTGTCCAGGTCTTCCAGTTCCGGCGCACGGTAGGGTGTTTCGCTGGTGCTAAGCGGACGGATGAGCGCAAAGGGAGCCAGCACCAGTGCGCCATCTGGCAACACCCACGTATCGGTCGATTGCAGTTCGCCCACCAGCAACGGCTCGGCAGCCGTGTGCAGCCGTTCGAGTGCCTGCAACAGTCCATCAATATACGTTAGCAGGTCGTCATCTGTCCCAAGCGCCTGCCCGATATGGCTGGCCCGCCCAATGTCCTGGCTGCCTTCGCTGGCAACGATCATGTAATAGATTTGACCCTCGGCAAAGTGTGCCAGCAATGGCAGCATCCCCGGCCCGGTCAGTTCGGCGGTGGCGCGGGCCAGCGTTTCGGTATCTTCCAGCGCCAGCACGGTATGCTGGGGACACTCAGCAATCAGCACCGTACGTGCGAGGGTATCCGCTTCGGCAGGTTGTTCGGTGGCCTGATAAAGAATGCAACCGGGGCGCTCATCCGCAACATACATCACGCGGTAGCGCCCCGCAAACAGAGAACCCAGTTCTAGCATGTGTTCCTCAGATCAATACCGGACTGGCAGCCTGTTGTGCTGCGTGCCCGTTGGATTGGCGCAGGCGCACATAGGCATCCACTCGTTCGACACACCGCCGTGCACTGCGCACTGCGCCTTCGATGGACGCCAGAAACTCCTGCTGGGTATAGTCGCCCGCCAGGAACAGATTCGGTACCGGGCTGGCTTGGTCGGGGCGGTACGCATCAACACCGGGCACCGCCTGGTACACCGAGTTGGGAATACGCACAATGGTATACTTGCGCAGCCGGGCCTCCGCCGCGATAGGATGGAGACGGATGAAATCGTTCATCACATGCTCAACAATCGTTTCATCATCCTGATTGATCAATGTATCGGCCGGTGCCACCACAAACTGCACAATACTCGGCCCGCCCGTGCTGTAGTCGGGAGCAACGTTTGCCATATCTGCATACACACTGATATCAGTATTGGAGCTAAACAGCAGATGGTTAACCCCGGTTACCTGTCGGTCGAAAAAGAACTGCACGGTGATGACTGGTCGCCCCTTTAGGTGGCGCAGATTGCCAAAGTAGGGCATCTCACGCAGCGCATCGGGCAGCACCTTCCGCAGGCTATGCACCGGCATCGCCGAGATATAGACATCACCACGCACAATGGTACCATCTTCCAGCACAAAGCCATCAATCATGTTGACTACCGGATTATACAGGATATCAACAATCTTGCGGTTCATTTCGACCGTGCCACCAAGCGCTTTGAGCTTTGCACTCAGTGGTAGCCAGATGCGCGTATGGGGTGAGCCTTTGACGAGTGCCATCTTTGAGGCATCGGTTTCTTTGGCAAAGTGCAGCATCGCGGTGAGGGGCAACTTGGCAGAGACATTGTCGCAACGGGCAAAGTTGAGCGACAGCGCCATGGTATCCATCACATCACGCAGCGAGCGTTCGCCCATCCCATGGCGCAGATGCCACGCGGCATAGGTCTGATTATCCTGCTGATCAATATACGCTTGATTGCCGAAGATAGGCCGCAGCAAGCCGATTGCCATCCGCAGTTTATCGGGCCAGGGCAGGAGTTTACTCGTTGCCACACCTGCCAGCCCATTGAAGGGTGCAGGCAGGCCCCGCACAAAGTTGATCGGTGCAAGGCCGTGCTCAGGCGAAGCAAAAATCATCTGGGGCGGTCGCCAGTCGAACGTATCGTGCAGGCCGTTGGTGTGCAGAAAGTTGAGCAGATTACGGTAGGCACCAAAAAAAACATGCAAACCGCTTTCAACCCAGTCACCATCTGCATCTTTCCAGGCCGATACCTTGCCGCCCGGAACGTGGCGCTTCTCGAAGACGAGCACTTCGTGACCGCGATCAGCCAGCAACTTGGCTGCCACCATTCCGGCAGGCCCCGCGCCTGCAATCACAACACGCATGGTTTTGCTTTCTATGTCAGGACAGCGAATAACAATAAGTGTTTTTAATCGTGCAATCTATGCTCTGCTCTCCTGTTATAGCACGATTGTGAAACAGGCGCAAGGTAGTGCACCCGTGTGACGGGTTGTTATGCTCCCCGCATCACCTGCCCCCAGATCATCGCACTGATTGCTTCCGGTGCCAGCCCTGCGGTATCGATCACCAGATCGGCTACTGCGCGGTAGAGTGGCTCACGCTGCTGGCGCAAGGTATCGAGGCGAGCGGCGGGGTTGTCGCCCTTCAGCAGCGGGCGCTCTTCGGTGTGCGCCAGCAGGCGTGCCAGTAATACATCGGTCGGCGCATCGAGCCAGATGGTAAACGCACCCTGTTGCAGTAGCATACGGTTATCTTCGCGCAGCACAATGCCGCCGCCGGTCGCCAGCACAGCCGGCCGAAACGCCGCACACAACAGCGCCGCACCAAGCATCTCCGTTTCGAGCGTGCGGAAATAATCTTCGCCGCGTGTGGCAAACAGACCGGCAACCGGGCCACCGCTAAACTGTACAATCAACGCATCGGTATCGAAGCTGGGCCAGCCGAGCCGTTGCGCCAGCACCGCCGCAACAGTCGATTTGCCCGTACCGCTCAGGCCTACCAGCGCAATCGGACGAGGGAGCATGCTCATGGGTAAAGGTATCTTTCCTTATTCACTTTCTCACGATTTTACTATGTCGTTTATAATAGATGTACATCACACGTTATGTGCAGAGAGCACCAGAGAGGGTACCTGATGACACTGCAACGTCAAGCGCTAGATGCATGGGAGGAAGTGCCATGCGTGTAGCATTTTTTATCACCTGTTTTAACGATACCCTGTTCCCGGAAGTGGGACAGGCCACCGTACGCCTGCTCGAACGACTTGGGCATACCGTCGATTTTCCACTCGACCAGACGTGCTGCGGGCAGATGCATTTTAATACTGGCTACCAACTCGAAATTATCCCGCTTATGCGCCACTTCGTCAGGGTCTTCGATACCGCCGAGTATATCGTTGGCCCCTCGGCTTCGTGTGTCGGCACCATCCGCGATTATTATAGCCGCATTGCCGAGATTGCCGACGATGCACAGCTTGCCGCCGAAGTGCAACACCTTACGCCGCGTGTCTTTGAACTGACCGAATTCCTCACCGAAGTGCTTAAGGTAGCAGATGTAGGAGCCTATTACCCCCACCGGGTCACCTACCATCCCACCTGCCACTCGCTGCGGGCGCTGCACGTTGGGGATCACCCGATCCGGCTGCTGAAGGCAGTGCGCGGCCTTGATTATGTCGAGCTACCCCGCGCCGCCGAGTGCTGCGGGTTCGGTGGCACGTTTGCTATCAAAAACGCCGATACATCTATCGCTATGCTGAGCGACAAACTGCGCTGCGTCCTCGATACCCATGCCGAGGTGTGTGTCGCCGCCGATACCTCCTGCCTGATGCATATTGGCGGGGCCTTGAGCAGACAACGCGCCGGAGTGCGAACCGCCCATATTGCCGAAGTGCTGGCAAGCGTGGAAGAGTAAAGCAAGAGGAGAACCAACACAATGGCATCTGCACTGATACCCCTGATACCATTTCCTGAGGCAGCCAAAACAGCGCTGGCCGATACCCAACTGCGGCGCAACCTTGGCAAAGCCACCCAGACCATCCGCGCCAAGCGTGCCGCCGTCGTGGATGAGATGGACGACTGGGAAGAGCTACGCGAGGCCGGACGCGCCCTCAAAGACCGGGTGCTGCGCCACCTCGACCAGTACCTACTCCAACTTGAAGAGTCGGTGCAACGCGCTGGCGGGCATGTCCACTGGGCACGCGATGCCGCCGAAGCGACCCGCATTGTTGCCGAGATTGCCAAATCACACGATGCCCGCGAGGTGGTCAAGGTCAAGTCGCTGGCAACCGACGAAATCCGGCTGAATGATGGACTGGCCGCCGAGGGCATTCAGGCGATTGAAACCGACCTGGCCGAGCTTATCATTCAGCTTGCTGGTGAGCACTCATCGCACATTCTGGTGCCCGCCATCCATAAAAACCGCTCGGAGATTCGGGAGATCTTCCGGCGCAAGCTCGCCGATACCGAAGACCTGACCGACATACCCGCCGACCTTGCCGCCGCCGCACGCCGCCACCTGCGCCAGAAATTCCTTACTACGAAGGTCGCTATCAGTGGGGCCAACTTTGGCGTTGCCGAAACCGGTACAATCTGCGTGGTCGAGTCGGAGGGCAACGGGCGCATGTGCCTGACACTGCCGCCGGTGCTGGTAACCGTGATGGGCATTGAGAAGCTGATACCGACCTGGCAGGACTTTGAGGTGTATATGCAATTGCTGCCGCGCTCCTCGACGGGCGAACGCATGAACCCGTATACCACCTTCTGGACGGGCGTTGCGGAGGGTGACGGGCCGCAAGAGTTCCACCTGATTCTGCTTGACAATGGGCGCACCCACACGCTCGCCGATCAGATCGGACGGCAAGCGCTCCACTGCATCCGGTGCAGTGCCTGTCTGAATATCTGCCCGGTCTACGAGCGCACAGGTGGGCACGCCTACGGCTCGGTGTATCCCGGCCCTATCGGGGCCATTCTCACGCCGCTGCTGGTGGGCGTCGAGCATGCCCCATCGCTGCCCTACGCCTCGTCGCTGTGTGGGGCGTGCTACGAAGTCTGCCCGGTAAAAATCAACATTCCTGAAGTGCTGGTACACCTGCGCGCCGAAGTGGTGCGCCACTATCAGGCAACCAAAGGCATCAATACCTATGCCTACGCCGAGAGTGTGGTGATGAAGATGCTGGCCTATACCTTTGCCGACCGTACCCGCTACGAAACGGCCCAGAAGCTTGCCCGGTTCGGGCAGGGGCCGTTTGTCAGTGAGGGCAAGATCGGTAACCTTCCTGGCCTGCTGAGTGGCTGGTCGACCATGCGCGACCTGCGCCCGGTGCCCCAGCAGTCCTTCCGCGACTGGTGGAGGTCACGCAATGAGCAGTAGTGCAAAAGAAGCCATTCTGTACCGTATTCGCACGGCGCTGCACGACGTCCCCCCCACTGAACAACCCGACGATGTCGCAATCACACGGGCCTATCGGCAGCAGGACGACCGTCCCCACGCGCAGGTGGTGGAGCAATTTGTTGAGATGACGGTGGACTATAAGGCGATTGTGCATCATATGAGCGAGGCCGACCTGCCCGCCCGTATCGCGCAGTCGTGCCAGGATCGCAATCTGCGGCGCTTGCTGGTGCCCGCCGACCTGCCCACCGCATGGCTACCTGCGTATGAGGGGTTGGAGATTGTGACCGACGACCCGTCACATCCGTTCGCCAATGCCGACCTTGATGCAACCGACGGCGTGCTGACCGGCTGTGCGCTGGCAATCGCGCAGACGGGCACGATTGTGTTAAACAGTGGCCCGAATCAGGGGCGGCGCGCAATAACGCTGATACCTGATTATCACCTGTGTGTGGTCTACGCCGATCAGGTGGTGAGCATTGTACCCGAAGCCATTGCAGCCCTGCGCTCGTCGGTGGTCGAACAGGGCAAGCCGCTCACGTTTATCTCTGGACCTTCTGCTACATCGGATATTGAGTTAAACCGGGTGGAAGGGGTACACGGCCCGCGCACGCTTGAGGTAATCGTTGTGGAGCGCGACCCGCAGGGGTAGGAAGTATAGCACCGGCCCTATTCTTATTATGCACGTAGACTGCTGGCCCTCTTCCCTTTCGCGGAGGAGGGCTTTATGATGTGTAGTGGGCGTGGCACAAAGAGCGTCCGTCTTACGTATATGTATATGATAATCAGTTGATTCTGATGCACGTAGCAGACCCCCATGATACAAAAAGGAATGTGTACTCATGTCGGAAGAAAAACGCCCTGCCGTTCGTGAAGGCCGTTGGGATTGCACCTACTGCCGTACCACTGCCATTCTGGGGCGACATCGCGCCTGCCCCAACTGTGGACAGGTACGCCCGGAGAATGTGAAGTTCTACCTGCCCGCAGATGCTGAGGCAGTTACCGATGCCCAACTTGAGCAACGTGCCCGCCGTGGTGCCGATTGGGTCTGTAGCTTCTGCACCACCAGCAACGAGGCCACCGCCGATACCTGCCGCCAGTGTGGAGCATCCCGCGCTGATTCACTAGGCGAGCAGAAAGTCCAGACGTTTGCTATGAATGCGGTGCCGCGTGCAGGCGACAACGCCCCATCGCCACCGCGCCCCGCCACCCCTGCCGCACCTGCTCAGCAGCGCTCGATGCTGCCGATTTTTGCGGCCCTAGGTGTACTGTTGCTGCTCTGTGTGGGTGGGTTTCTGTTTCTGGGCAACCGCGAAAGTTCGGTGCGCGTGGATGGCTTTGCCTGGGAGCGTGCCATCACGATAGAAGAGCGACGCACGGTTACCGAGAGCGATTGGGATTTACCAGGTGCCGCCCGCCTCATCAGTCAGCAGGAAGAGATTCATCACTACGTTCAGGTTGTGCAGAGGTATGAGACACGCACCCGTGACGTGACCAAACAGGTGCAGGTGGGGACGCGCACTTATGTCTGTGAGCAGCGCGACCTGGGCAATGGCTTTTTTGAGGATGTCGAATGTGAAGAGCCAGTGTACGAGAACCGTACCCGCACCGAAACTTACGAAGAGCCGATCTACCGTGATGTACCCATCTACCGCACAAAGTACACCTACGAAGTTGATAAATGGGTGAGCGTTCGCACCGAGCGCGAGTCGGGCGAAAATCGCGAACCGTTCTGGCCCCAGCTCAGCCTGCTCGATAATCAGCGGGAGAGCGAACGGAGCGAAACGTACCTTGTGTCTGTCGTGGATGATCAGGGGAATCGCCACGAGATGGAAGTAGACGAGTCGCGCTGGCAAGCGCTCGAAATGGAAGGGCGCTACAATGTGCGGCTCGGACTTGGCGGCGAGCCAGTCGAGTTTGCTGAGGAGTGACCTAGCGTTTCAGTCTCCGGGACTCTATGACAGCCCTCGCTCAGTGCTACGAGCGGGGGTATTGTATTTACCGGGTACGCACGCGGGTGCGGTTCGGGCGGGCGAAGATGCCCACACGTGTATGCTCTGGCAGAGTGGCAGGCTGCGAAAGCGCCTCGGCAGTGAGCAGCATTATCACAATCCAGATCAGGTTGGCGAGCAACAGATGCGTGACTTGTAACCAGACCGGCGCAAGCAGCGCAACATTGACGATACCAACCAGCACCTGAATACCAAACAGCATCACCAGGCTACGTACCAGCCGCATCGAGCGCATCGTCAGCACCCGATAATCGATAAAGACCGCCAACCCCAGGATATAGATGCCGACGACTGCTGCAATGAGCGGGTGAAAGATGCGCAGCCGGATCAGCACATGAGCAGTTGGTGAGAAGTCTTGTTGCAGACCGTGCAGCAGCGAAGCCGAGGGATAGAGCGTATTACCCAGGGCAGCAATCGCACCGCTCATGCCCAGCCACAGCAACCCGAACAGCCCCAACCCCAGGCCCGCACTGAGCAAGCCGTGCCGTCGGATGTAGAGCCGTCCGCCACCTGCCAGCCACCAGCAGGTGAGCGTCAGCGCCCCCATTAGAAAGAAGGTATTGACTAGATGGGCCGCCATCCAGATAGCACGATGCACACTGCTATTATCGCCAACCAGTTCCATCAGTACCAGCGCTGCGCCAACCAGCGACTCGGTAATCATAAAAAAGAGCACCCACCATGTCCCACGGCGGCCCATATCGCCACGGGGCAACACACGCAGCGCCCAGATAAAAAGCACCACCACCAAGACAAGCGCCAAGCCGCTGGTGATGCGATGCCCAAATTCAATCAGCGTTGCAACTTGGGGGGCACGCGGAATAATCTCACCGTTGCAGAGGGGCCAGTGACTGCCGCAGCCTGCGCCCGAACCGGTAGCCCGGACAAACGCCCCCCAGAGGATAACACCCAGGGTATAGAGCAGGGTCGCACTGGCGAACCAGAATAGTCGAATATGCTTCATACGCAGTGTCTCATAGATACAGCCAGACAGCATTGGGATGCGCTGTGCTACGTGTTTTTTACCTGTTAATAGTGTACCACGTTTCGGGACGTGCTGTGGCACAGGCGAGAACCCATCGAGCTTGGTATGATAGTTGCGATGATTGAGGGTGCAACACATACGAGGTTGTCTGCGTCGTATGGGCAGTGCAGATGGATACACGAGAACGTTGCGAAAGGATAAGATGATGATGTCGGACATTAAATTGTATCGTTCAGCGAGCGACCGGATGCTGGGTGGTGTGTGTGGCGGTCTGGCGAAATATCTTGGCGCGGATAGCACGCTGGTACGATTAGCGTTTGCGGTTTTTCTGTTCCTGGGCCTCAGCCCGCTGGTATATATTTTGTTATGGATTATTATGCCGCTTGAGCCTGCTATGGGTCAGGTACCTATTCTGCCCGCAGAGCAGCCAACCACCACGCCTGCAATTACATCGCAAGACCCGACCGGCGAATGGCGCTATGATCCATACACCGGTGAGATGATTCGCCGTGACCAGACCGAGAGTTAAGCATCGCTTTGGTGTCAGTGCAATAGCACGACCACAGAGGAGGCTCCAGGTGGGGCCTTCTCTTTTCGTAGGGGAAATTTGAGTTGACAACCGGACAGCAATGCTATACAATCTTGTGTGTTGCGTGGTGTCTGTAGCTCAATGGTTAGAGCGCCTGACTGTGGATCAGGAGGCTGTGGGTTCAATCCCCATCAGACACCCCATACGACAATGCATGGCTAAAGCCGAGCATTCCTGCTCACCTCCGGCCCCACCCTTGTGACACAAACATATACACCCGTTGCCGTCCTACTGTGCCCCCGGAATAACAGCTCGCAGCGTATCGAGTGCAATCATCTTCTCTTCATCTGTGGGAATAATCCAGACCTGCACCGCACTGCCATCAGTCGAAATACAACGATTACTCTTGGCGCGGTGGAGATTGGCAACTTCGTCCAGTTCAATCCCCATCCACGTCGCCAGTGTGCAAACGCGCTCACGCACCATTGCTGAGTTTTCGCCGATGCCCGCCGTAAAGATTAACCCATCAAGCCCACCCAGTGCCGCCGCCAGTGCGCCCAGTTCGCGGTTGATCCGGTAGATAAAATAGTCGATTGCCTCCGCTGCATTGGGGTCGTCGCTGTGTTCAAGCAAGCGCATATCGTTGCTCACGCCCGACAAACCAAGCAGGCCCGATTGTCGGTAGAGCAGTGTTTCTACTTGCTTCACATCCATACCAAGTTCCTGTATCCAGTAGAGCAACACCCCTGGGTCGATGTTGCCGCTGCGGGTGCCCATCGGCAGGCCATCCAGCGCCGAAAAGCCCATTGTGCTATCGATGCTCTGGCGGGCCTTCATTGCACACATACTGGCCCCGCTCCCCAAGTGCGCCACCACCACCCGCCCTTCGCTCAGGTCGGGCGCAACAATCGGCAGCACATGCGCGATATAGGCATAGGACAGGCCGTGGAAACCATAGCGCCGCACTCCCTGCTCGTAGTATTCACGCGGAATAGCATATTGGTCGGCAACAATTGGGTGATTGCGGTGGAATGCGGTATCAAAGCACGCCACCTGCAGCAAGTCGGGGCGTGTATACAAAATAGCCTCAATTGCCGCCAGCGAATGTGGCTGATGCAGTGGAGCCAGCGAAATATACGTTCGCAGCACTTCCAGCACTTCGGGTGTAATAACAACAGGTGTACTGTAGACCGGGCCACCATGCACCACCCGATGCCCCACGCCAATAAGCTGAGCATCACCTAGGTTGTCATCAATCCAGGTGGTCAGACGCTTCAGCGCTACCTGATGATTGGTACCGGGCGGGCCGGGTGCCCAGCGCTCATCAATCAAAATGTGCCCATCAGGATCGCGGGCAATCAGGCGGGGAGCCGTGCCAATCCCTTCCACCTGCCCCTCAAAGCGCTGTTCCAGATCTTCGTCGGTGATGATACGGTCTTCATCCACCACAGTATAGAGTTCAAACTTGATGCTAGATGAACCAGCGTTCAGCACCAGCATCGCCCGATTTTCGCCGCTCATGCGTGGCCTCGCTTCTCGTGGATACGAGCATGCGCCATCAGCATAGCCACTGCACACGAGGCCATCCGCGCCCGCACATTGTCGGCGCGACTGGTAAGGATGATTGGCACCCGCGCCCCCAACACAATGCCCGCTGCATCGGCACGCGCCAGGAAGATCAGTTGCTTGGCAAGCATATTGCCTGCTTCCAGATCAGGCACCAGCAGGATATCGGCATCGCCCGCTACGTCCGAGACAATCTTCTTGGTTTTGGCAGCTTCCCGGCTGATCGCGTTGTCGAATGCCAGCGGCCCATCGAGCACACCGCCAGTAATCTGGCCCCGGTCGGCCATCTTGCACAGGGCCGCCGCCTCGACGGTCGAAGGAATTTTGTCGTTGATCGTTTCGACCGCCGAAAGAATTGCCACTTTGGGCCGCTCGGTGCCGAGGGCGTGCGCGAGGTCAATTGCATTCTGGCAAATGTCGCGCTTATCCATCAGGGTAGGGGCTATATTGATTGCGCCATCGGTGACAATCAGCGCTTTCGGGTAGGTTGGCACATCCATAATAAAGGCGTGGCTCAGGCGCGCTCGGTACGCAGGCCCGTCCCCGACCGCACCACTTCGGCCAGCAGTTCGTCGGTGTGGATATGACCCTTCATCAGCGCCCCGGCCTCACCCTGTCGCACCAGTTCGACACCACGCGCAGCGGCGGCGTGTGCATCTTCAACGTCCACGATGCGATACCCGCTCAGGTCGATATTGTTGTGCGCTGCCACACTGCGAATCAGTTCGGCAGGGCCTACCAGGATCGGTATAATCAAGTTCTCTTGTGCGGCATCAATTGCACCGCTCAGGGAAACTGCGTCAGTTGGATAGACAACAGCAGTTGCAATAGGCTCCAGGCTCTGCGTGCGCCGCATCAGATTGCCATAGCCGTCGTAGGTATCCACAATCTCAATGACTTGCTGGAACGTTGCTGCCGGACTCTCGGCAGGGTGATCATTCATGGTGCTCATCCTCGTTTGTATCTCCCTTGTCATTACACGAGACAGCCAGAACCGCCCACTATCAGACAATCCAGGCCACACCGACAGGCGGCATTGGTTGACACGATAGGGACTATCCATGAGCTGTCGTTGCTCAGATTATGCGCTAAAAGACCGATCAGGGACCGACATTGAGACCCACCTATACAGTACCCTGAACAGGTTACAGCCCAGTTACATCAGGGTAGGTGTATCGATAGCAACATCCTTTGTATGTTGCGCAAAGTCGTTCAAGGCCAAAAAGTAGTACAAACTTGTTATACTATAGAGTGTAATAAAAATAATCAATATCAGGGCAGGAAGTAGCTATGTTCCCCGTTCCTCACAGGGCACTCGTCACGATTATACTGGCAACCTACAACCGCGCACGTTACCTCGATACCTGTATCAGCAGTGTGCTGGCGCAGACCTTTACCGATTGGGAATTGTTGGTGATTGACGACGGCAGCACCGACCACAGCTTTTTGGTATTCAGGCTGCACTCGGCAATTATTGCACCTTTCTCGACAGTGGCGACACGTCCATGCCCGAACATCTCCAGGCACGTGTCACCTATATGCAGGCACACCCCGCCGTAGATCTGATTGAAGGTGGGTTCGCAACAACCGAAGAGGTCTGGGTTGCCGACTACTACCGTCCTGCCACTATGATCAACCTGTGCGAGTGTGTGCTTGGCCCTACCTTTTTTGGCAAGCACGAGGTGTTTGTAGCATCTGTACACGCGTGCCCTGCAGAGCATTACCCGCGACTATCTCGCATAAGAACCGTATACAGCGCTACAGGAAATATAGAAAGCATCCTCGATGATTCATCAGTCTTCTATGTTATACTGAATCATCCGAAGCATGGATACGGTAGTACGAGGAGGAGTATGCAACCCACGTTTGGTGCATGGCTCAAGCAATTACGCCAGATGCACGACCTGACTCCGGAGGCTGCTGCCGAGCAGACGATTACCCTGGCTCTGTCACCTGTAGTATCGCAATTGCCGCTACCACCCGTTTAACGACCTGATATGGTCACGGGTATTTTTCCGGTTGATTCCTTACCTGCTACCTTCTTTAAAAAACAAATAAAACATGAAATTGGAAATTACCTGGTAATGGACTGTACTGTTACAAAGGAGATATTAAAGTACTGTTGACTTTATGTCGATGGAGCATATGATTCAGTGTATATACGTAGGTAGATAGTAGGAACGCAACCTGATAAGTTTGAGAACTAGCAAGCACGGTGTTGTGCGCTCCCGATGCACTGAGGTTACAGAAAGGTGCTGTTATTATGAGTATTATCATCGGCAACAGTGTTGACGGTAATCCGGCAGAACTGGCTGCTCTTCATCAATATATTGCCAGCCTCGAACAACAGGTCCATATCCTTGAGATCGAGAACCAACGGCTCCGCAAAGAGACAACTCCTGCACTTTATCCGGGCATTGAAGAGGCACTGCGCCGCAATGCCGCACGGCTCGAACACCTGCTGCACTATAGCCCGGTCATCATCTTCAGTTCTCGTGCCGATGGCGATTATAATGTGACGTATATGAGCGAAAATGTGCGGAAGATCCTCGGTTATTCTCCGGCATCTTTTATTGCGAAGCCAGGCTTCTGGATCAGCCAGGTACACCCCGATGATGCCCCGGCGGTAGCTGCCAATCTTGGGTTGCTCGCTGAGCGCGGCGAATGTCAGCAGACGTATCGCTTTTTGCATGCTGATCGCACCTATCGCTGGGTATACAATATCCTGCGGCTTGTACGTGATACCAGAGGTGTACCACTGGAGATCATCGGCTCACTCGAAGATATCACCGAGCGAAAACACGCCGAAGAAGTGTTGGAGGCCACCGAGCGGCTCGTGCAGCAAATCGCTAGCACTATGCCCAGTATCCTTTATATCTACGACCTGATCCTGGAGCAGAACATATATAGCAATCAGCACATCTGGGAAACGCTTGGGTATACCATCGAAGATATTGCCGTGATGGGCCGCAACGTGCTGCCAACTATCCTGCACCCCGACGATCTGGTTCATGCTATCAACCATCGTACGGTACTGGCCCAGACACCTGACGAAACAGTTTCGCATTTTGAGTATCGAGTGCGGCACAAAGATGGCACATGGCGCTGGCTCCAGAGCCGTGAAGTTGTGTTTATGCGTACCACCGAAGGCCAACCGCAGCAGATTCTGGGCGTGGCGCACGATATCACCGAGCAGAAATTGAACGAAGAAGCATTACGGGCTAGCGAGCATCGGCTGTTGCAGAGCAACGAAGAGCTACGGCAGCGCAACCGCGACATATCGCTGCTCAATGAGATGGGCGGGTTGCTGCAAGCCTGTTCCGATATCAACGAGGCGTACCGGGTTATTGCAAGCAGTGCCGAAAAGCTTTTTGAGGGGCAGGCCGGTGCATTGTATCTACACCAGGACACAGCCAATCGCTATACGATTGTGGCCAACTGGGGCGAACTGGCGCTGATTGTGCCCTCCTTCAATGGGTGTAGCTGCCCGTCTATATTTGAACAACAGACCTGTTCTCCCTGTCAGGCTGAGCGCACTCCCTGCCAACATCTGCAAGGACAGGCGGGCGAGAGTATATTGTGTATTCCGCTGGTGGTATGGGGGAAAACACTGGGCATTCTCCACCTGCATAACCACACGTTCGCAACCTCGGAGCATCGTAAGCGCTGGCAGCAACTCGCCGACTCGGTAGCGCATCATGTCTCGCTGGCACTTACCAGCCTGACACTACGCGAGCAACTCAAGCAGCAGGCCATCCGCGATGCGCTGACAGGTCTTTACAATCGGCGCTATCTCGACGAAACACTGCCCCGCGAATTGCAACGAGCAGCACGGCATAATCAATCGGTTACTGTAATGATGATTGACGTTGATCACTTTAAATATTTCAACGATACCTATGGGCACGATATGGGCGATGCCCTGCTGCGAACGGTCGGCGCTTTCCTCGAAACACACACCCGCAGCGATGATATTGTGTGTCGGTACGGCGGCGAAGAGTTTATGCTGGTATTGCCCGGTGCTGCAATGGAGCCTGCGCATCTGCGCGCCGAGGAATTGCGCGTCGGGCTGCAATCAATGAACATTGAACACAAGGGCCATCTGCTGGATGCTATGACGGTTTCTATCGGTGTCGCTACGTTTCCGGACCACGGCACTTTTGCCGATGCGTTGATCAAAAGCGCTGATGAAGCGCTCTACCGTGCCAAACATTCAGGCCGCAATCGGGTAGCGCTCTTCGGCGCAGGGTAACTACGAGAGCCATCACTACAAGACGTACAATCTATGCAGCAGACACAGCTCCATTGTCTGACGTTTATCGAATATCTCTATACAGCACGATGGCCCGCGTATGGTGTTTGTCTATTTTCAATCCAACGCATGCCCCAATATCTTAAAACAGATAGTGTACCTCCTGGCGGATAGTTTCATCAGAACTTTACCCACCATTAACTCATGCTTAACAAGAAACGACTCGACGGTTAATATAACCCGGTAAGACTTCCATAGTACACACTCGCTGCTTCGTTTTGTTCGCTATGTCAGTAGGGGTGATTGTCTGACAGCCGACGCAACTCCAGCGTTGGTCTGTAGTGGAGTACACAGAAGCAATCGTATTTGTATGAAGGGGGAACACATGAGTCTGCACCGTGAACGTCGCTTGTGGTATACAGCAGTGTTGCTGTGTGTGTTTGTCTCGCTGGTGCTGAGTAGCGGATTGGCAATCTTCAACACGTCCGCCCAATCGTCAGGCACGCTTCAGGCTATCAATACCGACTCGCCGGATCGTCAGACCGTCAGCAATGTCGAGTTTCTCGGACAGGTCAGCTTTCCATCGACGCTAGAAGTTGCTAACACCACCGTCGGCGGACTTTCGGGCATCACCTACGATGCCGCCAACGATACCTACTATGCAATTTCGGACGACCGTTCCTCTATCAACAACGCCCGCTTTTACACGCTGGATATCGATCTGAGTGATGGCAGCCTGGACAATGGCGATATTACCTTCCAATCGGCGACCATCCTGCGTGATGCCAATGGCGACCCGTTTGTTACCGATAGCCTCGACCCGGAAGGCATCGCGCTAGCAGATGACGGCACGCTCTACATCTCGTCGGAGGGCAACACCAACAACCTGATCGCCCCGTTTGTGAACCAATTCTTGCTCAACGGACAGCAGATCGATGCCTTGCCCGTCCCCGCGAAGTACCTGCCCACCGCCGATGCTTCAAGCGGCGTTCGCAACAACCTCGCCTTTGAGAGCCTGACCCGCACACCCAACAGCCGCTTTCTCTACACCGCAACCGAGGCCGCCCTCTTCCAGGATGGCACCGCACCCACGCTCGACGATGGCAGCCTCTCGCGTATCGTGAAGTACGACCTAGCCACCGAGAGCGTTGTTGCCGAGTATGTCTATGAGATCGAACCAATCCCCAACGCGCCCGTTCCGCCTACCGGTTTCGCTGACAATGGGCTGGTCGAACTGCTGGCCCTCGATAACAACGGCACCTTCCTGGCACTGGAGCGCTCGTTCTCCGAGGGCGTGGGTGTGACCGCTGTGCTGTATCAGGTGCTGAGCCAGGGCGCACTGGATGTACAGACCGAGTTCGATCTCTTCTACGAAGAAGAGAATGTTCCTTTTTCGATTGACCCGGCAGTACAAAAAGAAGAACTGCTCAACTTCGGCACGGTTGTACCGCTGGTAGACAATTTGGAAGCGCTCAGCTTCGGCCCGCAACTGCCCGACGGTCGGCAGGTCGTGATAGCTGTGAGCGATAACAATTTTAACGATCTGCAAGTCACCCAGTTTATTGCCCTAGCGCTGACGCTGGAAACCACCCCCGCCGCCCTGCCCGTCCTCGAAACCCCCGGCTTCATCGATGATGCAAATGCCACAAATGCCGGCGATGTGGACGACCCGGCTATCTGGGCGCATCCGACCAACCCGGATGACAGCCTCGTTATCACGGTGGTGAAGGATGGCGGTCTGGTGGTGTTCGACCTGGAAGGTACCATTCTCCAGAAGATCCAACCTGCCCCCTATGGCGACATTCGCTACAACAACGTTGACCTGATCTACAACTTCCGGTTGCCAACCGCACGGTTGACCTGGCGGTCGCCACCGACCGTGCCAACGATACGCTGGCAATCTTTGCGATTAACCCGAACACGCGCCAACTCACCGATATCACCTCGGACAATATCCCCGAAACGATTTTCGGCATTGACGATGGTGAACTGACTGCCTACGGCATTGCCACCTATACCAGCCCGACAACTGGCAAAGCCTATGCCTTTGTAACCCAGCGCGACGGCGATAAGGTTGCCCAGCTTGAGCTTTTTGAGGACGGCACGAACAAGGTTAATGCCGAAGTGGTGCGCGTGCTGCAACTGCCCGTGCCAACCGGCGACCCGGAAGAGTCGCAGTCGGAAGGCTCGGTGGTAGATCGGGAACTGGGCTTTTATTATGTCGCCCTCGAAGATGTGTCAGGTGTGCTCAAGTTTGATGCCGAGCCAACTGGCGGTATTACGGGCACCCTGATTCAGTCGATTGATGAGCCGTACTTCCAACCCGACCTCGAAGGTCTGACGATTTACTACGGGCCAAACGGTACCGGCTACATTCTGGTATCGAGCCAGGGCAATAGCACCTTTGTAGTGCTCGACCGCCAGCCACCGCACGCCTACCTGGGCAGCTTCATAATTGCCGATAACAACGGTATCGACCAGGACAACGAGTCGGATGGTGCCGACGTGCTCAACGTGCCGCTTGGCGACCAGTTCCCCGCTGGCTTGCTGGTAGTGCAGGATGGTGCCAACGACCCGCAAGACATCGCAGCCGACGAAGACGAACTGGAAAATCGCAGTACCAACTTCAAGTATGTGCCGTGGCAGAGTGTGGCTAATGCCTTCGACCCACCGCTGCTGATTGACACCACCAGCTATAACCCGCATGCGTTTGTCTTCACATCAACAGTCAGGCTGGAGAGCGATACCGATAGTGTTGTAGTCGGCAACGCTGTCACCTTTACCGCTACTGTTGTGCCGCCGCTCATCTCCGGCGATACGCTGGTCTTCGACTTTGGCGATGGTGTCGAACGCGAGCGTGTCATTGCCAACGGCAAGGGTGGTACCTTCACGGCGACCTATGTCTACACCAGCACCGGCACCTTCGAGGTGACAGTCACCCCGTTTGAACAGGGCGTGTATGAACTGGAAAGCGCCAGCGTAACGGTTGCGGTCACCCCCGCGCCGATTGCTGCACTAGATGTCAGCAGTGCCGACTTGAGCCTGCCCGCCGATGGCGTAAGCAGCACTACCATCACCGCCGAGGCAACCGATGTATACGGCAATAGTATCGAGGGGGCTGAGGTAACCTTCAGCACCACGGCGGGCACGCTTGACCCGCTGACGGCAACCACCAACAGCACCGGTATTGCAACCACCACGCTGACGGCAGGTACAGTACCCGGTGTTGCCACCGTCACCGCAACAGCCGATGATATCAGTGCGAGCACCGATGTTGAGTTCGTTGAGCCAATTGATGGCATCGCGCTGCAAGGTGTCACCATCGACGGCCCGGCCAGCGGCTCGGCAAATGTGCCGTATAGCTTTACTGCCAACATCACCCCGACCAATGCGACTGGCCCGATCTCATACACCTGGTCGCCAATGCCAAGCACTGGACAGGGCACTGCTACCGCTACCGCCAGCTTTACAACACCCGGCCAGAACACCATTATGGTTGAGGCTTCGGCGGGTGACGTGGTGGTGTCGGATACGCTGACCATTGACATCAATCGCACAACCATCGGAGCAACTGGCGGCACACTGACTGTGCTCAACGCCGATGGTGAAGTACTATTCAGCCTCGACGTTCCAGCGGGCGCACTGGACGAAGAGACAGTGATCGAGTTTACTGAACTGCCCACCCCAACCGAAACACTGCCCGAAGACTTCAGCTTTGCGGGTCGTGCCTTCACGTTGGATGCCTCACAGCAGGGCGAATTGCTCGCTAGCCTGACCTTCCAGCAACCTGTCACCGTCACGTTGCGGCTTGCCAACGATGACCGCAGCGACCCCGACTTGCTGCGGCTCTATCGCTACGATGAAGAGCGTGAGGCGTGGGTCAATGCGGCGGTTGGTGCGGCAACCATTGAGGATGGCTATATTGTGGTGCCCATCGACCACCTGACCGAATTTAGCCTGGTGCAGGCACCGCGCCGCCTGTATCTGCCGATTGTGGTGCGCGAAACCACACTGAACTAGCACAGCAGCAGGCTGCTTTTGGAGCGTTTATGCGCAACCCCCGGTATGGTTACTATACCGGGGGTTTTCAGAGGTGTGTGACGACCTATAGCGGCTATCAGGGTGTTTGTGCGGTGCCGTCGTCGGGGACGCCACCCAGTACACGGGCCACGGCAAGCTGTCCCTAGCGGGCTAGGTCTGCCGACTCGCCCAGAACACGTGCGGCTTCCTGGGGAGCGTGGCAGCCCATCGAGTTTTCAGCAGCCACAAAGTCGAGCCACCACTGGGCATGGCGATGGAACTCGCGGGCCGTGGTCAGATCTTCGGCGGGAATGCCCGCTGCTGCCGCCGCCTCAATATCACTGATCAGATCGCCGACGGCAACTTCAGCATTGTTCATCAGTTCGTTGGTGCGATCCTGAATAATCAGCACCCGTGCCTGGATCTCGTCCTCGCTGTAGTTGTGGCAGGTCTGGCAGGCATTCGCCACATTCAGCATCGGGCTACGTACCCTGGTTGCTGCCGAGCGAGGCAGATGATCAGGCACAGCCGACTGCCGAAAACGTCCATCAGGCGTTGAAAGTTAACTACTCCTTAACTGGGCCTTAATTAGCTGTTACGATGGGCTTAATGACACTTCTTATAATGGTTAGAGATAGGGAGAAAGCGCTTGCTTAACAGCGCTCGTTGGCGGTACAGCGCAAGTCCATGGATGACACCCGGTTACGCTGACAGGGAGTGCTATGTCTGTTCTGACCAGAAGCAATCGCAATAGCCTGCCCGGTGCTCAGGGAGGCCGCACCCGCTTGCAGCGCGAGTGGCGCGAGTGGTTGCTGTTTGTATTACTGGTCGGGCCAAACCTGGCACTGTTTGCCGTGTTTAACTACTGGCCGCTCATCTACAATTTCTACCTGAGCTTTGTAGACTGGAACTTCCTCCGGGAAGAGATTCTGCTGGTAGGTTTCCGCAACTACGTGCGGGTGTTCAGCGCTTCCAAGTTTTATGTCATCCTGCTGAATACACTGGTGTTTACTGTCGCCTCGTGTGCTTTGACCCTTTCGATTGGCTTACTGGTGGCAATGCTCCTCAACCAGAAGCTACGCGGGCGCAACCTCGTGCGAGCGGTCATCTTTTCGCCAACGATTCTATCGGGTGCGGCCATTGCGGTGGTGTGGGCCTACATTTTTGACCCGCGTTATGGCCTGCTGAGCGAAATCCTCGGACTGGTCGGGTTGCCTTCCCCCAACTGGTTAACCAGTACCGAATGGGCCATGCCTGCGCTCATTATCGTGTATGTCTGGAAAAATATGGGCTACGCGGTGGTCATCTTTCTGGCGGGCCTGCAAGCCATCTCCAAAGACCTGTACGAGGCGGCGCGGGTTGATGGAGCCGATGGGCTGGCGCGATTTATACACATCACGCTGCCCGGTCTTAGCCCGATAGCCTTCTTCCTGACGGTAACAACTATTCTGCAAAGTTTCCAGGCCTTCGACATCATCCGCGTGATGACGGGCGGCGGGCCGGCCAACGCAACCAATACCCTTATCTATCATCTCTATGAACTGGGCTTTGTCTCGTTCAACGCTGGCGAGGCCGGCGTTATTGCAGTGGTGTTGTTTTCGCTGATGCTGGTGCTAACTATTCTCCAGGTGCGCTATATGGATCAGCAGGCGCACTATAACGTCCGGGATTGAGCATATGGCCCAGAAAGAAACCACTGCTCCCCTCTATACCACCACTCGTTCACGCGTCCAGTTCTGGCAGCGGCGCAATATGCTGCCCACCCTCCTGAGCTATGCCGGGATGCTCTGCATTCTGGTTGTGATCGGTCTGCCCATCTACTGGATGATTATTGCATCGCTGAAGACAAACCAGGAGATTTACACCATTCCGCCAACGTGGTTCCCGCGTGAACTCACCTTTGCCAACTACCCGGAGGCGTGGAGTGCGGCCCCCTTCGGACGCTACTACCTCAATAGCATGCTCACCACTGTTATCGGCAGTGGCTTCGAGATCTTCTTTGCCGTTACATCGGCCTATGCGCTGGTTTTTCTGCGCTTCCCACGCAAGCAGGTTATCTTTATTATCCTGCTCGCCGCGCTGATGATCCCCCCTGAGATCACGATTGTACCGAACTATATCACCGTGGCGCGGCTCGGCTGGGTCAATACCTATCAGGGCATTATGATCACGGGCATTGCGATTGCCTACGGTACCTTTCTGCTGCGGCAATACTTCTTGACATTGCCACGTGAAGTGATCGAGGCGGCCAAAGTCGATGGAGCCGGACATCTGCAAACGCTCTGGTACATTGTGCTGCCCATCGCACAGCCAGCACTGGTAACCATGGCGCTCATTTCAATTGTCTATAAATGGAACGAGTTCCTCTGGCCTTTGATTGTCACCAACACCACCGATATGCGAACCCTGCCGATTGGTATCTTCTGGCTGCTTGATCAGGAAGGGGTCACCAACTGGGGCGTTGTGATGGCAGGCACCCTCTTTGTGATCGCCCCAATTGTGGTTATTTTTATCTGGGCACAGAAATATATTGTTGAAGGTATTGCTGCTGGTGCAGTGAAAGAATAACGTGTCAGCGCCGACACGCCCCGTTGGGCAAGAACGGGCACTGCAATACGCTGAGGTGTACACTCGACGCTGAGTGATGGGTTGGGCTTGAGGCTGACAAGTCGGATGTGGCCTTTACAGATACTCAGATACAAGCGAGGGAAACGATACCATGAAGCAGATGACACGACGTGAGTTCCTGAGCAGCGTGCTGGCTGGCAGCAGTGTAGCGCTGCTAGCGGCCTGTGGCGCGGCACCGGAAGCACCAGCCCCGGCTGCCGAAGAAACGGCAGCACCGGCAGCGACCGAAGCACCGGCGGTGGTGGAGCAGACTGGTTCGACTATCGAGATTACCTACTGGGGTTCGTTCAGCGATGCGCTGGGTGAAGCAGAACAGGCGATGGTCGAATCCTTCAACTCGTCGCAGAGCGATGTAGTGGTGAATTATCAGTTCCAGGGCAGCTACGAAGACACCGCGCAGAAGTTTGCAGCGGCACTGCGGGCCGATACTATCCCCGATGTTGTGCTGCTGTCGGATGTATGGTGGTTCGGCTTCTACCTGGCAAACGCCATCACCCCGCTGGATGACCTCGCGGCACAGGCGGGGGTCAACTTTGCAGATTACGAGCCGGTCCTGCTGAACGAAGGCGTGCGCCAGGGCGTGCATTACTGGGTGCCGTTTGCCCGCAGCACGCCGCTGTTCTACTACAACAAGCAGATGTGGGAAGAAGCCGGGTTGCCCGACCGCGCCCCCGAAACCTGGACCGAGTTTGCAGAATGGGCACCGGAACTGATGAGCGGCGAGCGGCTCGCTTTTGCACATCCCAACTCAGCAAGCTATGTCGCGTGGCTGTTCCAGGGTGTGGTGTGGCAGCACGGCGGGCAGTACTCGACCCCTGAATTTGAGATGACAATGCTGGATGAAAACACCGTGCGGGCGGGCGAATTCTACCGCAGCACCACCAGCGATGAGGGCTGGGCGATGCTCTCGGCAGACTTGAACCAGGACTTTATCGGTGGTGCAGTTGCCAGTATGCTGGCTTCAACGGGCGGTCTGGCTGGTATCCAGAGCACAACCCAGTTTGAGGTAGGCGTGGGCTTCCTGCCGCGTGAGGCCAGCTTCGGCTGCCCGACGGGTGGCGCGGGTATGGCAATTCCGGCGGATACCGCCGACGAGAAGAAGCTGGCAGCAATGCAGTTCATCAAGTTTGCGACCGACGAAAATGGCGCTTCGGTCTGGTCGCGCAGCACGGGCTATATGCCGGTCAACCTGAAGGCCGTTGAATCGCCTGATATGCAGGCCTTCTTCGAAGAGAACCCGAACTTCCGCACCGCCGTTGAGCAGTTGCCGCAGACCCGCGCCCAGGACGCGGCCCGTGTCTTTGTACCAAACGGCGACCAGATCATCGGGCGTGGCCTGGAGCGCATCCTGGTCAACAACGAGGATGTTGCAACCGTCTTCGGAGAAGTGAATACCGAACTGGAGCAGGCCGCCGAGCCAGTGCTGCGCGACCTGGAAACCCGCGAAGCCTAGTTTCGGATGGGTATGGTCCCCGCTCCCCGCGCTGTGGGAGCGGGGAGCGCGGGAAACGTCTTACCCCTGCTTGCGCCGCATCGCCACCAGCCCCACCCCGATCAGCAGCACTGGCCAGAGCCACACCAGATCATCTGGCCCACCCGCGCCCGTGCGTGGAGTGGTGCGCCGAATACGCAGCAGGCGGTAGCTCGCGGTAGCAGTGTCGAGTGCCTCATCGCTCATCGTGTACGGGTTGATGCCCGCAACATACGCCGCAAACCCGCTGCCCTTCAATACCTCGCGCATCAGTTCGGTATGGCGTGGGCCGCCTGTTATGTCCTCGGCTTCAGCTTCCCACCAGCCATTGTCCATCCAGATCTCAATACGCGGGTTTGCCATAATATTTTTGTACCAGTGGCTCACCTTGCCGAAGCCCGCCGCCACATATATATCACCATCAATCGCGGTATAATTGGTGGGCGTACGCCGCTGCATACCTGTCTTGCGTCCGGTGTGGACCAATACCATAAAGCGCCCCAATCCCTGCGGCCAGATATTGATATACCTACCCAGGCCCATACGCCACTTCAAGAGGACAAGCGTGTTCAAATATTGAAAAGCCTGCCGTGCAATACGTTGCCCGTTGTCTTGCATCGTTGTCATCGCTCATTTCAAATAAGTTGAGGTTTTAAAGATAGACTCAGTATAGCAGCGATTGGCATTGACACAATAAGCACCTGGATGTATATTCATAATACAATCACACTACTATCCAGTACCTACCATGGCGCGATCCTCCGCGCAGCAACGCAGATAAAAGACAGGTTCATGCGTGAAATGAGTCAGCCATCTGCACGCTTTTCGATACATCTTGCACTGCTCCCTGAACTGTATCACCTGGGTGATAGGCTTCGTTATGGCCTGTCCCGCCATGTTCGGTGTGGTAGGTCCTTAGGGATCGGGAAGATGTTGTAGCATCGCCGTGTGACACACCTATGAGGAGCACCTATGGACGATACCCGCGAATACCAACCCCTTGCCCCGCCACCCGGTAGTAGCCAGTGGCTACGCTGGGGACCATACCTAAGCGAACGCGCCTGGGGCACAGTCCGTGAAGATTACAGCCCGGATGGGGAGGCCTGGAGTTATCTGCCGCACGACCACGCCCGCAGCAAGGCGTATCGCTGGGGGGAAGATGGCATTGCTGGCATCAGCGACGACCACCAGTACCTGTGTTTTGCGCTGGCCTTCTGGAACGGTGCCGACCCTATCCTGAAAGAACGGCTGTTTGGTCTGGCGGGCGGGCAGGGCAATCACGGCGAAGATGTCAAAGAGTATTACTTTTACCTGGACAGCACCCCCACCCACGACTACATGAAGATGCTTTACAAATACCCGCAGCGTGAATACCCTTATGCGTTGCTGGCTGACGAAAATGGGCGGCGTGGGTTTGATGACTTTGAATACGAGTTGCTTGATACGGGTGTCTTTGCCGATAACCGCTACTTTGATGTGGTAGTTGAATATGCCAAACCCGCCCCGGAAGATATCCTCATCCGCATTGAGATTCATAATCGGGCCGCCGAACGCGCCACCCTCACACTGCTGCCGACGCTCTGGTTTCGCAATACGTGGTCGTGGGGCTACCCACGGGGGCCGATGGGCGAAATAGAGGGGCCACTGCTCTTGAAAGCCAACGGGTACGGCCTGATCGAAGCCGAACATCCGGTACTGGGGCGCTACACGCTACACATCGCGGGCGCAGATGAATTGCTCTTTACTGAAAACAATACCAACACTGAGCGGCTGTATGGCGTGCCCAACTTCCCACCCTATGTCAAAGATGCCTTTCATCAGTATGTGGTGGAAGGGCAGCGTACCGCTATCAACCCGGAGCAGATGGGCACCAAAGCAGCAGCACTCTATCGGCTAGATATAGATGCAGGGGCCAGCATCACGGTGCGGCTCCGGCTAACTGCCGCAGATATGCTCGACCCCTTTGAGCAGTTTGATGCGACCGTCGCAGCACAGCTTGCAAAAGCCGATGCATTGTATGCCGAGCTTCAGCCCGCCAGCATGACCGAAGACGAAAAGCGGGTGCAACGTCAGGCACTCGCGGGGATGCTGTGGAGCAAGCAACTGTTTTATTACGATATTGAACAGTGGCTCAATGGCGACCCGGCGATAGCTCCACCGCTAGAACGCCGCACCGGCGCAAACAGCG
>JAAUSQ010000077.1 GCA_012033195.1 Chloroflexaceae bacterium | reverse complement strand
ACGCCGAGCCAACGCCCTTCGGTGTTAGCATCTATCAGGTTCAGCACCGTTGCTTCGTCCAACCTGCGTGCTTCAGCGACACGCGGCACCTGATAGAGTGCCGCCGCCGGGCTGATGTGCGGGTCAAGGCCACTGCTCGATGCCGTCACCAGATCAACCGGAATGGGTGCGGTGTTGTCCGGGTCGGCGGCGCGGAGTGCTTCGGCCCGTGCCTGCACTGCCGCCAGCAAGTCTGCATTGAGCGGGCCATAGTTGGAACCACTGGATGCCCCGGCATTGTATGGATAGTCGGCTGTCGCTGACAAGCGCCCCCAGAAGTATTCTGGCGTGCTGAAGGGCTGCCCGATCAGCGCCGAGCCGATGACCGCGCCCGTCTCATCTACCAGCAGGCTGCCATTCGCCTGATGCGGAAAGAGCACCTGCCCGATCCCCGTGACCAGCAACGGGTACAGCACTCCCAAGACGACGGTCATCATCAGCACGATCAGGACGGCTGGTCGAAGCTGGTTCTGTAGTGTTGTTTGCATGTTTTGTGTTGCCCCTTACCATATCGCCCGTGCCTGCGCCGCTCCGGTCAGGAACGCCAGCAGCACGGCTATTGCTACGAACCCACCAATTGTATATTCCAGCACGATGGATACCCGGATACGCATCGTGCGCATTTCATGCGGAACCATCGTTGTTACTCGTTTCATCGGTTCAAAAAAACAGGTTCAGCAGCATATCGATCAGCTTGATGCCGATAAACGGTGTGATCAAGCCACCCAACCCGTACAGCAGCAGATTGCGCTGCAACAGCGCCGCTGCGCCAATCGCCCGGTAACGCACACCCCGCAGCGCCAGCGGTATCAGGGCATGATAATCAATGCATTAAAGATCACCGCCGAGAGAATAGCGCTTTCGGGGGTGGCAAGCCGCATAATGTTGAGCGCATCCAGCACCGGGTAGGTGGTTGCAAAGGCCGCCGGAATAATTGCAAAGTACTTGGCGACATCGTTGGCAAGGCTAAAGGTGGTGAGTGCACCACGGGTCATCAACAACTGTTTGCCCACCTCAACCACCCGGATCAGCTTGGTCGGGCTGGAGTCCAAGTCAACCATATTGGCGGCTTCTTTGGCCGCTTGGGTGCCGCTGTTCATCGCCACGGCAACATCGGCCTGTGCGAGCGCGGGGGCATCGTTGGTGCCGTCGCCGGTCATGGCTACCAGTCGCCCGCCCTGCTGGTACTCCCGGATCAATGCCAGCTTTGCTTCGGGGGTCGCTTCCGCCAGGAAGTCATCCACACCGGCTTCGGCGGCAATGGCCGCTGCCGTCAGGGGGTTGTCGCCCGTAATCATAATGGTCTTGATCCCCATCCGGCGCAGTTGGGCAAAGCGCTCTTTGATGCCGCCCTTGACAATGTCCTTCAGTTGCACCACGCCCAGCACCCGCCCAGCATCGGCCACGACCAGCGGCGTTGCACCCTGCCGCGCCACATCATCGACAATGCTGCGCACCGCCGCCGACATCTGGCCGCCCTGCTGCTGTACGGCGCGTTCAATTGCATCGGCTGCCCCCTTGCGAATCTGGCGACCGTCGGGCAGGTCAACGCCACTCATACGGGTCTGCGCGGTGAACGGCACAAACGTTGCGCCCAGGGCGTGCATGTCACGCTCGCGTAGATTGTAGCGTTCTTTTGCCAGCACCACAATGCTGCGCCCTTCGGCAGTTTCATCGGCCAGTGATGCAAGCTGTGCAGCATCGGCGAGCGTGCGCTCATCGACACCCGGTGCAGGCAAAAAGGCGGTTGCCTGCCGATTGCCCAGCGTAATCGTGCCCGTCTTATCCAGCAGCAACACATCCACATCGCCCGCTGCTTCAACGGCCCGGCCCGACATGGCGATGACATTGGCCTGGATCAGCCGATCCATACCAGCAATGCCAATGGCTGACAGCAACCCGCCAATCGTGGTGGGGATCAGACAGACCAGCAGCGCAATCAGCACGGTCACGGTCACGGGGGTACCCTGGCCTGCTGCCAGTACGCTATAGATCGAAAAGGGCAGCAGCGTGACGGTTGCCAGCAGAAAGACAATCGTCAGGGCTGCCAGCAGAATCGCCAGCGCAATCTCGTTGGGGGTCTTCTGCCGCTTGGCCCCTTCCACCATCTGGATCATCTGGTCAAGGAACGACTCGCCCGGATCAGCGCCAATGCGGATAACCAGCCAGTCGGAGATTATCTGTGTACCACCCGTCACCGCGCTGCGGTCACCGCCACTCTCCCGAATGACCGGGGCACTCTCACCCGTGATGGCGCTTTCGTTGACCGAGGCAATGCCCGCCAGCACCTCGCCATCACCCGGAATAATATCGCCCGCCTCGACCAGCACCACATCGCCCTTCCGCAGGGTGCTCGCATCAACCAGACTGGGCGCGAGGTGCTGCGGCTGGAACGCGGCATCTGTAGGCGGCTGGCGCAGTTTTTTGGCCGCACGCCGCTGCGGGCCTGCCGCAAACTGGCGGCCTGCGCTTTGCCGCGCCCCTCGGCCATCGCTTCGGCAAAGTTGGCAAACAACAGTGTAAACCACAGCCAGCAGGTGATAGCAACAATAAAGCCCACGGGCGCTTCGCCCTGTCCAATGAGCGCCTGGATCAGCAGCAGGGTTGCCAGCACGCTGCCGACCCACACTACAAACATTACCGGGTTGCGGGCCTGATGGCGCGGGTCGAGCTTGCGAAAAGCATCACCGCCCGCACGCAGCATCAGCGATGGTTCGAAGAGCGGACGCGCCTGCACCTGCTGCTGTGAAGGGGTTTGTGTATGATACGCCATGTTCTGATATCTCCTTACGAGTAGAGCAAGAGATGCTCAATAACTGGCCCCAGCGCCAGCGCCGGAATAAAGGTCAGTGCACCGACAATCACCACCACGCCCGCCAGCAGGAACACAAACAACGGCGTGTGGGTGGGGAGGGTGCCCGGACCAACGGGAACGCTCTTTTTGGCAGCCAGCGACCCGGCAATCGCGAGGACGGGCAGCGCAATCCAGAAGCGGGCAAAAAACATAGCCAGCCCACCTGCAATGTTATAGAATGGGCTGTCGGTCGTGAGGCCGGCAAAGGCACTGCCGTTGTTGTTGCCATATGAGGAAAAGGCGTACAGAATCTCGCTGAAGCCGTGTGGCCCGCCATCCTGAAGGCCTGCCAGCCCTGCCGGTGTCACAGCGGCCAGCGCCGATCCAAGCAGCACGGCAGCAGGCGGTACCAGAATAGCCAGGCTCGCCATTTTCATCTCATAGGCTTCGATCTTCTTGCCCAGATATTCGGGCGTGCGGCCCACCATCAGGCCAGCCACAAACACGGCCACCACCGCAAACATCAGCAAGCCGTACAAGCCGGAGCCGACGCCGCCGAAGATGACTTCGCCCAGTTGCATCAGCCATATCGGGACAAGGCCGCCGAGCGGCGTGTACGAGTCGTGCATCGAGTTGACTGATCCATTGGAGGCGGCGGTGGTGGCAACCGCCCACAGCGCCGAACTGGTGATGCCAAAGCGGGCTTCTTTGCCTTCCATATTGCCGCCCGGTTGCAAAGCGCTTGCCGTCTGATCAATGCCAAACTCGTTAAAGCGTGGGTTGCCCTGCTGTTCGGCGTAGGTCGTCCCCACTAGCAGGGGTATAAACACCAGCAGCATCACGGCGAGCAATGCCCAGCCCTGACGGGTATCGTTGACAAGCTTGCCAAAGGTGTAACACAACGCCGCCGGAATCAAAACCAGCGCCAGGGTTTCAAAGAAGTTCGATACGGTCGTCGGGTTCTCCAGCGGGTGTGCCGAGTTGACATTAAAGAAGCCGCCGCCATTGGTGCCCAGTTGCTTGATGGCAACCTGCGACGCTGCCGGCCCCACTGCAATGATCTGCTCGGTGACGGGTGCGCCAGCGCTATCAACCGTTGGGGCAATCAGATGCGCCGGAACATAGGGGCTGAAGGTCTGCACCACCCCTTGCGAGATGAGCAGCAGCGCCCACAGTAACGAGAGCGGCAGCAGAATATAGAGCAGGCTGCGGGTGAGATCGACCCAGAAGTTGCCAATCGTCGCCGCCGAACGCCGTGCAATACCGCGTGTCAGCGCGACCAGTACCGCTATTCCCATGGCCGGTGAAAGAAAGTTCTGCACCGTAAGGCCCATCATCTGGGAAAGGTAGCTCAAGGTGGTTTCGCCGCCATAGTTCTGCCAGTTGGTATTGGTAACAAAGCTGGTAGTAATGTTGAATACCGTATCAGGATCAGGGGCCGCTAATCCTTGCGGGTTGAACGGCAGCACATCTTGCAGCCGCAGCAGCGCATAGAGCACCCCCCATCCAGCCACGTTCAACAGCAGCATAGCAATGGCATACTGCTTCCAGGTCATTTCTTCAGCGGGGCGGACCCCACCAGCACGGTAGATGAGGCGCTCCACCGGGCCGAGCACCCGGTCGAGACCAACCGGACGGTCGCTGAAGACCTGCGCCATATACCAGCCGAGCGGCTTGACCAGCGCTACCAGCACCAGCACAAAAAAGCCAAGTTGTAACAGGCTATTGATCGTCATCAGAATAACTCCGGTTTGAAGAGAGCGACCAGTAAATAGGCGAGCAGGAGTATTGCCAGCACGCCGCCAATGGTATACATCATCATTTGCTTGCCCCTCTGTTGTTATATCTGTTCAAACAGGGCGATTAGCCCTACCGATAGGGCGAATAATCCGAACGCCAGTACCAGAAAAACGATATCCATGAATAGGTGTTCTCTTTCGTGCTTATCACGGTTCAAATCGTTGTGCACTACAACGGTGATGGGGTGTATTAAACCACTGAAGGCGTCAACGCAGGATCAAAAAGGGGGCGGTGGGTATAAAAATCCGATCAAAATGGGCGTACAGCATCATAATTAATTGAAAACAGCAGTATCTTGCACAGTTGCCCATGCTTGCTAGAACATGCCACAATCGTTCCTGCTTATGTGGAGATCGCCCGACGCTACACGTTGGCAGACGTCGGAGAGAAGCTCCCGATGTGGGCACAGACGCTTGACGCGGCGACCGTGCGTGCTGCGGGAGCGACGTGTCATCTACCGAGTACCGCACACACTCGGCCAGTAGGCCGGGTATCGCTTGGTGCCGCAGCAACCGACACTAGAACGACCGTGATTATCGGGTGGAGATAGGAACATTGCGTTATACTCTGCTTGTACACGGGCACAGAGGACTACCAACATGGATACACTCAAACAATTCAATCTTGCCATGCAGTACATCGAAACCCATCTTGATGACGAGATTGACATTGAAATGGTCGCACGGGTGGCGTGCTGCTCCGCCTATCATTTTCGACGCATGTTTGCGTCGCTTGCTGGGATGAGTTTACGCGACTACATCCGCCGCCGCCGCCTCTCGCAAGCCGCCCTGCACCTCCGCCACACCAATGATCGGGTAATCGATGTTGCGGTGTGGTACGGGTATGGTTCTGCGGATGCATTCAGTCGGGCCTTTGCCGCGCTCCACGGAGTCACGCCGAGTAAGGCGCGATTGAATGATACCGTGCTCAAAGTGATTCCACCGATGACGTTTCAACTCACTATTCGAGGAGGAGATACCATGGACTATCGCATTATCGAAAAAGCAGCATTTTCCATCGTCGGCGTCCACAAGCAGGTCAGGTTGCAGTATCACGGGGTGAACCCGGAAATTGCCGCGTTGTGGGCATCATTGACTGAAGCAGATATTGCGACCCTTGAACAGCTTAATAATGAGGAGCCAAGCGGCCTATTGAATGCATCGGCGAACTTTACCGATGCGCGGGAGGAAGGGTGTCTGCTTGATCAGTATATCGGCGTGGTAACAACACAAGCGCCACCGCCAGGAAAATGGGCAGTCTTGACGGTTCCGGCGTTGACGTGGGTGGTGTTTCCGACCCGGGGCAAATTCCCCGATGCGTTGCAAGATGTCTGGGGGCGGATTTATGCCGAATGGCTGGCAACGTCGGGGTATGAACTCGCCGACGGCCCGGAACTCTTGTGGACGGAAACCGATGATTTCACAGCGCCCGACTTTCACGCGGAAATCTGGATACCGATTGTCCAAAATGGGCCGCCGCGTGATGGATCGTTTGCGTGGTGACCACCAGGTCGGTCGCATTAGCCGGGTTTTCGCGCGTGTTGCTGTGGTGTATCCAGCGCGGATGGGCGGCACTCGCCACGCTCGTTGCTGCGATGCCAGGGGGCATTATCCCACACCAGCACCCACACCCGGATACCCTGTCGCTGCATCTGGGTCCACGCCCAGTGCAGAAAATCCGTGGTCACGGCGCTGCCTATCTGCCCCTACGCTGGCCTGCTTCCCCGTTGGTGGCGTATGCAGCACGTACAACAAACCCCACCAAACCGAACGGTACGGCACTATGGCCGCGCTGCGCGAACTGCGCTTGTGTAGGGATCAACTGTGCTGGACAGGTTTCCCTTTCAGACGTATACTAGAACAGGACACATTGTATACACCGCTGACAACAATTCATTTCAACGAAGCTATATATTTTAACTTGATCTGCCTTCAAATATGAGGAACACTGAGATGCAGCCCGAAGATGCCTATGTCCTGGTCATCGAAGATAACGCCGACAACTTGATGGTTGCCACCGATTTACTACGCCTCGCCGGGGTCAAGTATATTAACTCGCGGGCCTCTGGCACTCAGGGGATCAAACTGGCCGAGACCCTGCCCCGCGTGGATCTGATCCTGCTCGATATTCAGTTGCCGTATGAAGATGGCTATGCCGTGTTGCAGAAAATCCGGGGCCATCCCAAACTTCAGTATACTAAAGTTGTCGCCGTCACTGCCAATGTCATGCCCCACGACGAACACAAAGCCCGTGAAGCTGGCTTCGATGGCTTTATTGGCAAGCCGCTCAACCCATTGCAGTTTGAACAGCAAGTGCGGGCTTTACTAGCGGGCGAAGTCGTCTGGCATCCTCGCTAACGAACGGGGTTGCTCCCACGAGCGGTCTGCAAGGAGCGTCGGCCAAGAATGTACCATACCCCGCAGCATTATACTCAGGCGCGCACCCACGCCACGCCGGGGAAACTCTTGATTGTGGATGACGAAGCCAATGGGCGCGAGATCATCGCCGCGTTGCTCAAGCCCTATGGTCATACCTTGCATTTTGCGATTGACGGCATCGAAGCGCTCGCCCTGGCCCGCATCCACCTGCCCGATTTGCTGTTGCTGGATGTGATGATGCCGGGACTGGATGGCTTTGCGGTGCTCGAACGGCTACGGGCCGACCCGCTGTTGGCCGAGATCCCCGTCATCTTGGTGACAGCGTTGAACGACCGGGGGTCGCGGCTGCGTGGATTGGAAGCAGGGGCCGACGATTTTCTGTCGAAGCCGCTAGACCCGACCGAACTGGTGATCCGAGTACACGCGATCACGCGCTTGAACCGCTATCGGCGCTTGTTGGAAGAACGGCAGCGGGTGCTGGAAGAACGGCAGCGAGCGGCGGAGCAAGCGCAGCAGGCAGCACAGGTGCTGGCCGAGACGTATGACTTAACGTTGCAAGGGTGGGTGAAAGCGCTGGAATTGCGCGACGACGAGACCCAGGCGCACAGTGCACGGGTCACGGAGCTGACGCTGCAACTGGCCCCGGTAGTAGGGTTGCCGGCTGACCAGATGGCGCACGTCTGGCGCGGGGCGCTGCTGCATGATATTGGGAAGCTGGGCATTCCGGACGAGATTTTGCGGAAGCCGGGGCAGCTGACAACGGAGGAGATGCGGCTGATTCAGCAGCACACGATCTACGCGCACGAGTGGCTCGCGCCGATTCCGTTCCTGCGACCGGCGCTGGAGATCCCGTACTACCATCACGAGCGGTGGGATGGGAGCGGCTATCCGCTGGGGTTGCGCAAAGAAACGATCCCGCTGGCGGCGCGGGTATTTGCGGTGGTGGATGTGTGGGATGCGTTGACTCACCAGCGCCCCTACCGGGCCGCGTGGTCGCACAGCCAGGCACGCAATTATATCCGAGCGCATGCTGGGCACCTGTTTGACCCGACAATTGTGCAGGTGTTTCTGGAACTGATCGACCAGCACGACCCGCCAGAGTCGACATAGCGCTGTAATATGTGGTGCAAGCACAGGAGCGCATCGTCAACCTGTTCCTGATGCGCTCCTGCCTTTGTGACCGGCGGGAAAGGCTCTGTTTATACTGCGGGACAACCTGGGGTGGCAAGGATGCCCTGCACATGTTCGGCCAGCACGCGCACCTGTGGCGGCTGGAGCATGGTGGTATGGTCACCCGGCACGATGATATCTTCCCGCTGCACTGCGGTAAAGCCCCGTCCATCCTCGGTGAGACCATAGGTGCGATACACTTCCGGCATTCCGGCTTCGGCGGTAAAGAAGGTGAGCAAGCCGGGGATAATAAGCAGGCTGATACCCATGCAACAATTGCATCGTGGCCTGCCCAATCTTGAGCGCGTGGGTAAGATAGGTGTCTGGCATCGTGCTGTCCAGAATGCGTTCGGCCCGCAGATAGCGCAGTGCCAGGTTCAATTGCTGCTCAATCGGATACGCCATCAACTGCTCAAACTGCATGGGGCAGTGCAACCCGAACCCCGCGCAGATCCGGTCGATGAACAGCGCGGTCAAGGTCGCGTTGTCGTGCAGACGGGTTGGCATCCACGTATCCAGCATGATCAAGGTTGTGTCGTGAACACCTACCTGCCACAATTGCTGCGCCATCTCGAACGCAACCGCGCCCCCAAACGACCAGCCACCGAGCAGGTATGGCCCTTCGGGTTGATGTGCCCGCACGAGATCTAGGTAGATGCGTGCCATAGCGGGCAAGCTCTTGTAGAGCGCTGGTACCTCCGTCGGATCGGGTGCCTGGATCGCATAGCAAGGGCGATCTGGCCCCAGGTGTCGCGCCAGGGCCTGGTAGCCCAAAATGTCACCAAAGCCCGCGTGAATCCAGAAGATTGGCGTCTCCTGACCCTCCGACTGTAACACCAGCAACGGTGATGCTGTTGCAATGTGTAGCAGGGTTGGTGTTGGCTGGGTGCGTCCGAAGTGCGGTTTGAGCGCAGGCGGCAGGGCCAAGTTTGGCAGCGTGCGATGATCCTGGATTGCACTTGCACTATCCCCCTTGATCCCATTGGCCGGGTGGACAAGCGTCCCATTGCTCTTGGCAGGCGCGGAGGTGGGTGCAGATGGGCTGGCTTCATTGGTGAAGCGCTCCTGCACCAGATGCACCAGATGCGCAATCGTGGTATCGCCCAGGAAGGAACGTACCGGCAGCGCCAACCCCAGATCTGTCTCGACCAGATTCTTCAATTCCAGCGCCATCAACGAATCGAGACCTACCGCCTGCAACGAGCGTTGCTCGTCGATGCGCGAGGCCGCCACGCCCAGTGCCCGCGCCACCTGCGCACGGAAGTACTGTTGCAGAATCTGGGCACGCTGGGCCGGGTCAGGAGTGTGTTCCAGTTCCCCCTTCAGCGCACCGTTGTGCTGTTGCCGTGCTGCAGGCTGTTCCTGCTGGATCGGTGTTTGCACCACGTTTGCCAGTAGCGGTTGCACGGGTCGCCCTGGTAGGCCTTGCCGACCTGTACCCAGTTCATCGGTGCAAGAGCAACCTGAATCGGTGAAGCCACATTCGTGAGGCCTTCCGCATGGAGCAACAGACCAAGCGCCTCGCACCCCTGCTGCGCTGACATTGGTTCAGCACCGACATGCTGACTGTACTGTTTGTTTGATGTAAACATGACTGCCATGCCTAGGTTGTCCCACAGGCCCCAGTTAATGCTCTGTGCGGGCAGGCCCTGCTGCCGACGTACTGTGCAAAGCTATCCAGGAAGGCGTTTGCGGCGGGGTAGCCACCCTGACCACTGGCTCCAACAACTGCTGCCATCGATGAGAACAGCACAAAGAAATCAAGCGGGCATTCGCGTGTTAAATCGTGGAGTATCCACGTTCCAGCAATCTTTGATTCCATAGCCGCTACAAATTGCTGCTGGTCGATAGTGAGCAGAATACCGCTTCCTGGTACCCCAGCGGCGTGCAGAATCCCCCGCAGCGGCGGCATGGTCTGGTCGATATGGGTGAGCACGGCCTGCACCTCGTCGGCATTGGCAACGTCGGCATGCCCAATGTAAACCTGTGCGCCCATATCCTGCAACGCTGCAACCGCCTGCGCCTGCTCGTCGCTGGTGATACCGCGTCGCCCTAGCAGCACCAGATGACGTGCTCCCTGCGCCACCATCCAGTGGGCCACGGCCAGACCAATCCCACCCAGACCACCAGTGATCAGGTAGGTTGCTGCTGGCGTGAACAATGGCGTAGCAACAGCAGGAGACGGCGGCAGCGGGTAGGTGCAAGCCGTGCCACATAGCGCTGACCAACCCGCAATGCCAGTTCTTCGGCAGCTTCTGTGGACACCAGTTCCTGCACCAGCGCTGACAGGCTGGCTGGATCGTGGTCAATGTCCCACCAGCGTACAGCGCAGGTCGGGGTGCTCGTTCTGGATGACGCGACCCAACCCCAGCAGCGGTGACTGGGCTACCCCCGTAATCTGGTTGTCATCATCGACTGACCGCACCCCCTGGGTGACCAGCACCAGCCGTGGCGCTTCGCTCCACCCGATTTCGGCCAGGGCCTGCACCAGATGCAAGACGCTAATGCACCCGCGCTGGTGGGCCGCATCCAGATCAGCGAGGGTAGCGCAGGCGGTGCTATCCAGGCTTCCCAGATGCACAATGCCCGTGCAGGGGCCACTTTGCTGAAGGCATGCCTGGGCCGTCGCCAGATCCGGGAATGCCGATTCGACCAACACAGTGGTGTGTCCCTGCTGTTCCAGGAGGTCGCGCACCTTCTGCGCCCCCCCCTGCTGATCGCCCAGCAGCAGCCAGCGCCCGGTGCGAGCCGGGGTGGTAGGCAACGGTTCTGGCTGCCAGGTGATCTGGTAGCTATCACTTGCATGCTCGTGCTCGCTCTTGAGCAGGGTAGCTTCGTTCCCGCGTGCAAGATGCACCCCTTCCAGTACTGCTATCACCTGACCATCTTCGTTCGCAATCCAGACATCACCGGTTACAACGAGGTCGTCTATGGTTTCCGGATGAACATGCCCATACACCCACGCGCTGGTACCCGCTAGCGGGCAAGCATCCGACAACAATCAAACTTGAGGCTGATATAACGATCTCCATGGGTATGGTCGAGTAAAACAAATAATGGCCAAAAGCATGCATGCAAGAGCATTGGGTGATAGTGGTAGGATGCCAATTCATGTTCGTATCCTTGTGGCACCTGCCATCGTCCGAGCATCTCATGCGTATTCCCCTGCACCGTTGTGACACCACGCAGGGACTCATTCTGTTCATACCCTTTCTCGCTCAGGGAGTCGAGCATTGCTATAATATCTACAGTAGTAGTGCAGCGCTGCTGGATAGCAGGAATGTCAAGCTGCGCTTCGGTAGGCCATGCATCGGTGTTGAGTGCTGCTACGTGACCAGTAGCATGCAACTTCCACCCGCTGCCATCATCTGGAACGGCATTGCTCCACACCTGCACCTCTGTCTCACCATTATCCTGTGGCACAACCAGCGTTTGCAATTCTCGTACGGCATCACCAGGAATTGCGAGTGCTTGCTTCATTGCCAGATCGCGCACTTCAATGGCACCAGATATATGCAGTTCTGCACGGGCTGCGGCAATGCTTACTTCAATGTATGATGCCGCTGACATAATCATTCGTCCATGGTAACGGTAATGATTAACAAATGACAGATGTGCGCCAATATGTCCGCTAAAAACAGGTTTCTGTCCTACCAGTCGCAGCCGCCCGCCCAGCAGCGGATGCACGGGCGTACTGCTTGCCAATGCGGGCAACGCTGCCGCTGTGCTGTTCAGTGTCGATACATCACGCGAAACTTTCCAGTAGCGCTCGTGCTGCCACGCATAGGTGGGCAACCGCACAACACGTCCGCCATCAGGATAAAGTGTATCCCAGGCGAGCGGGTAACCGGCACGGTAGAGGTGCCCCCATGTATCCAGCAGTGCGGCTCGCTCATCGGCATCGCGCCGCAGCGAAGGCAGCGCAAGCCCTGGTTGCTGGCACGCCTGCAATCCTTCTTTGATCGCTTGCACCAGCAACGGATGCGGACTCATCTCCACAAACAATGAATACCCATCAGTCAGCAACTGCTGCACCGTCCGTGCAAACTGCACGGGTTCGCGCAGGTTCCGCCCCCAGTAGGTGGCATGCAACGTCGTGCCATCCTGAATAGTTGCGGTGACCGTTGAATAGAATGGAATAGCAGTTGCCTGGGGTCGAATTGCTGCTAGATCGCGCACCAGTTCATGCTTGAGTGGTTCCATCTGGGGGCTGTGCGAAGCCACATCAACCTTGACCCGTCGGCAGAAGATATCCTGTGCTTCCAGGTGGGCCAGCACTGCATCAAGCACGGCTGGATCACCTGACAGGACCGTTGACTGTGGGCCGTTATTGACAGCGACCGCAAGCTGATCCTCATACCCAGCAATCGCCTTGCGTGCTTCGTCCGGAGGCAATGCAACAACCGCCATTGCCCCCTGCCCACTGGTGCGGTGCATCAACTGGCTGCGGCGGCAAATAATCCACACCGCATCCTCCAGCGACAGCGCCCCGGCAACGTGTGCCGCTGCGACCTCGCCCATGCTGTGTCCAATCACCGCATCTGGTTGCACACCCCACGAGCGCCAGAGGGCGGCCAGTGCTACCTGCATCGCAAACAGGGTCGGCTGAATAACATCAATGCTGTTTAACGGTTCCTGTTCAGGTGGCGTATTTAGCACTTCTAGCAGCGACCAACCGACATAGCGCCGCATAGCCTGATCGCACGCTTCCAATGTCTCGCGGAAGACTCGCTCCTGTGCGGCAAGCTGACGCCCCATCCCGACCCACTGCGAGCCTTGTCCGGAGAAGACAAACACTAGGCCACTATCGGTACGCGCACACTCACTTGCTGGGGCTTCCGCATCAATCGGCACAGCGAGTTCGCCCAGGGCTGCGGCAAGTGCAGTGTGAGATGTTCCTACCACGGTACACCGATGCTCAAAATGGGTACGGTGCACACTGGCGGTATAACAAATATCGTGCAGGCTAGCGGTGGTCGCTGCATCGCTGTCCAGCCACTGCTGGTAGCACAGCGCCATGCTCCGCAGAGCGTGCGGGCTGCGTGCCGAAAGCGGCAGCAGATACGTCCCATAATCGGGCTGTGGTATGGTACGGGCAGGCATCGCTGGAGCCGCTTGCAAAATGGCGTGCGCGTTGGTGCCCGACCAACCAAACGAACTGACGGCAGCATAACGTTCCGCTGAACTTGCGGGCCACGGCTGCGTCGCGGTCGCAATTGCCAGACGGGTGCCATCAAGCGAGATGTGCGGGTTCAGGTTTTCAAAATGCACATTGGGCGGAATAGTCGCGTGTCGCAGTGCTAGCACCGTCTTGATCAATCCGGCTATGCCAGCGGCGGCTTCCAGGTGCCCGAAATTGGTCTTGAGCGCACCCAGGATACACGGCTGATGGGTGGCGGCCTGCCCATAGGTTGCAGCGAGGGCCTGCACTTCAATGGGATCACCAAGTTTGGTGCCGGTGCCGTGCGTCTCCACATAACTCACCTGTTCCGGCTCAAGCCGAGCGTTCCGCAGTGCCGCACGAATAACGGCCTGCTGTGCGAGGACGCTCGGCGCGGTCAGGCTGGCGCTCTTGCCATCCTGATTGATAGCGGTGCCGCGAATGAGCGCCCAGATATGATCACCATCCGCCAGTGCATCCGAGAGCCGCTTGAGAACAATCATGCCGCTCCCTTCGCCCCGCCCGAATCCGTTGGCACGAGTATCAAAGGTTTTACAGCGTCCATCTGGCGCAAGAATGCCCATCCGTGATGCTACAACCATCGACAGCGGTGACGAGATAACATTCACACCACCAGCCAGCGCTATGTCGCTCTCGCCACTGCGCAAGCTCTGGCAGGCGAGATGCACGGCGACCAGCGATGAGGAACAGGCCGTATCAACTGGCATACTTGGCCCACGCAGATCCAGCAGATATGAGAGGCGACCGACCATTGTGTCGTGCATCATTGTGCCAGTGCCAGAATAGATATCAATCTGTGTAAGGTCACCAAAGTGCAGCCAGGCATAATCCTGGTTAAACACCCCGGCAAAAACACCCGTCCGACTGCCGGCCAGTTGCGTTCTGGTCAGGCCTGCATCTTCCAGGGCTTCCCACGCCACCTCCAGGAAGAGACGGTGGTGCGGGTCCATACAGGCGGCTTCACGCGGCGAGATGCCAAAAAAGGCCGCATCGAAGCGATCAATCGCAGGCAAGAACCCACCCTGCCGGGTGCTTATTTTGCTCGGTGCGGTCGGGTCTGGATCGTAGAGTGCATCACTATCCCAGCGGTCAGCCGGTATCTCGCTAATAGCGTCAATACCATTTAAGATAAGCTGCCAGAATGCTTCCGGTGTGTTGGCTCCGCCCGGAAAGCGGCAGCCAATCCCGACAATGGCAATCGGCTCATGCTGACGGCGTTCCTGAGCGGTCAGGCGATTCTGTAATTCAACGGCCAGCAGCGTCAGTTGCTGATGTGATAGGTTTGCTAGTCGTTCAATCAAGTTGTCCATTGTTGTATTCCTTTACCCGCATCTGCGTTATCGTTATAAGCGGGTTGTCCGCTCAAGAAGGTTGCCAATTTCGTTGTCCGACAGCCCGGCAATGCGGGTAAGCAAATCATCCAGCCCTTCGCCTACGACAGACGGCTGTACAGTACTGGAAGATGAAGCGGCTTGTGCTGCGGTCGCTTCTTCATCAAGCGATACGCCCATCCGCTCAGCCAGATAGACTGCCAGCGCCTCAACCGTCGGATACGTCCAGATCAAGGTAGCCGCCATGGGCAGGGTGCTATCCGTGCTGACACGGTTGGCAAACTCAACCGCCATCAGCGAGTCGAAGCCCATGGTGGCAAATGGCACATCTACCGCAATCTGGGCTGCTGGATACCGTAACACTTGGGCAACCTGTTCGCGCAGATAGGTTTCAAGCAGCGTGCGCCGCCGTCGTCCCGCAGGCACCGCCAGCAACTCTTCCCGCAGCGACGGTGCTGCCGTCTCGGTATCAGCAGGCTGAACAAGCATCGACAGATACGGAATGCGGGCACCGGGGTAGAACTGCTGCCAGCGCTGTGCATCGAATGGCATCACCCCGACCTGTGCTACATCGCATTGCAGCAAGCGCTCAAGGGTAGCCATTGCTTCAGCCGGAGTAAAGCTGGTCAGACCGCGTTCAGCCAGTCGATCACCCCGATTAGCCTGGGCAGCAGCAAGTCCAACTTCAGCCCACGATCCCCAGTTGATGCTCAACGCGGCCAACCCCTGCGCCTGCCGATAACGTGCCAGGGCATCGAGGAAGGCATTAGCCGCAACATAGTTGCCCTGACCAGGCGAACCGAGCAAGGTTGCTGCGGATGAGAAGAGCACAAAATAGTCAAGATCAATATGCTGCGTTAGCATATGCAGATTCCAGCTACCAGCTATTTTTGGAGCCGCTACCTGCTGGAATTGCTCATCAGTTGCTTGCAAGAGCACACTGCCATTAACGACACCTGCCGCGTGGAAGATACCTCGGAGCGGCGGCAGCTTCTCTTCAATCTCGCTGATCAGTTCTTCGATCTGTTCGCGGTGCGACACATCGAGCGAGTAGTAGTCAACGTGTGCGCCAGTGGCCCGTAGCGCTTCCAGTGCCTCGTCGGTTGTTGCCGAGGCAATCTTGTCGAGGCTGCGCCGTCCGGTCAGGACAAGGTGCCGTGCGCCCTGCTCAATCAACCAGCGGGCCAGCACAAGGCCGATGCCACCCAACCCACCGGTAATCATGTAAGTTGCGTCGCTGTGGAACAGTGCCGAGGGAGCGGAGGCTTGCGGCATTGCCCACTGCATCAGCCGTGCCCCGTAACGCACATCGCTTCGCAGTGCAACTTCTGTCTCAGCATCATTGGCCCACAATGCGGCAAACAGCGATCGCTCTGCTGTGGTGCCTTGGTACCATCCAGGTCAATGCTGGTGCAGCGCAGTTCGGGATGCTCAATAGCAATGGTTCGTCTCAAGCCAATCAGCGGCGCAGAGGTTACCGCTAGGGTGTCATCCGCCGCACTTACCTGCTGTGCGCCACGTGTCACCAGGCAGAGACGCGGCAGTTCCTGCACGCCACTTTGTACCAAGGCTTGCACCAGCGCCAGGACACTGCCGCAGCCCTGCTCGTATATGACCTCGGAAGCTGCGGTCATATCGTGGGGCAGGTGGGGCGTGTTCAGGCTCCACAGATGGACAATTCCGCGACAGGGCAACGTTATGCTCTCAAAGATATCGTTGACAAACCGATGAAAGCACTCTGGTTTGCTCAGGTCAATCTGGTATGCGGGCATCAACGGTGCGCGGCTTGTCTTATAGGGCAGAACCAGAATACAGGTTTCGCCCTGTGCTTCCAGGCGGGCCTTCAAACCCTCTGCAACGCCTTCGGTATCAGCCAGGAGCAGCCAGCAACCGGGCTTATCCGTTGGTGTAGGCGTGGTCGTTTCCAGCGCTTGCCAGGTTATCTGGTAGAGCCAGTCGGCGAACACCTCCGGCGCATGGGCAGCAGATGCGGAGGCTACCTGTGCCGAAGCGGTGGGCAAGCCGCGCAGGGTAGTTGCGCCGTCTAGCCAGTAGCGCTGGCGCTGCCACGCATACCCCGGCACGCTGACGCAGCGCCCCACCGGGTACAGCGCTGCCCAATCTAGCGGATAGCCGCTGCGGTACACCTCACCTAGCGTGTGCAGCAGGGCTTCGCGCTCCGGTTCGTTGG
>JAAUSQ010000076.1 GCA_012033195.1 Chloroflexaceae bacterium | reverse complement strand
TGTCAGATACCCCCGGTACGTGTCCACCCGGATAGCTGGTAGTATCGCTGCTTTCGCCGCTCTGCCCGCGTACATCAACCGCCAGCACTGCATAGCCCTGCGACACCCACGCCAGCAGCAGAAACGGGTCGGGTCGTGCCGAGCCATAGCCATGGAAGATAGCAACCGCCGGAAAAGGGCCGGGCGCGGCGGGTACGGCATACGTACCGACAATGTTGGCCCCATCCCACCCGGCATAACTCAGGCGGGCAATCCGTGCGCCCGTATAGGGCAGGTCAAGCTCATCGAGGTGGATATCGAGCGGATGGGCTGCCGACTGCGCCAGCGTATCGCGCCAGAAGGCCTCAAAATCAGGTTGTCTGGTCTGACGGGGTTGGTAGGTTTGCAACTCGTGCAGTGGGAAGTCAAAGTGGGCCATAGATGCTCCTTCGCCGACATTACAATACAACGGCTCCTATCGACAGTCTACCGAAATTGTGCAAAAGATGCTAGCATAAAAAAACTGCCTGCTTCTTACGTTGCGTGATTGCTACAATTTTTGTATAATCCTTAATATGTCCCCTGGACATAACCCATACTATAGATTCCACACAGATCCAAGGAGAAAGCAACGATGGAACGAAGAGAGTTTCTTCGCGGCGTAGCAGCCGGTATGCTTGGTGGAACGGCCCTGTACCTTGCCGCTTGTGGTGCCTCGGCCCCGCAGGAACCGGCAGAAGCCCCTGCTGGTGAGCCAGAAGCTCCGGCTGCCGAAGAAGGCACCGGCGAAGAGTCGGCGCAGGCCCCCGCTGCTCAGGCAGGTGAAAATGTTGAATGGCAGATGACCACCAGTTGGCCTGAATCACTCGATACCATTCACGGTGGTGCAATTACCGTCGCAGAGCGCTGCGCTGCGATGACGGGTGGACGCTTCCAGATCGAAGTGTTCCAGGCTGGTGAGATCGTCGGTGGTCTGGAAGTGCTGGATGCCGTGCAGCAGGATACCGTTGCTTCCGGGCACAGCGCCACCTACTACTACGTCGGCAAGAACGAAGCCTTTGGCTTTGCTACTTCGGTGCCATTCGGATTGAATGCCCAGCAGCAAAATGCATGGCTCTACTATGGCGGTGGTCTGGAAGTACTGGAACCACTGTTCCGCGAGTTTGGTGTGGTGGCGTTCCCTGCTGGCAACACCACCGTGCAGATGGGTGGCTGGTACAACCGCGAAGTAGAAGCCCTCAGCGATATGCAGGGCCTCAAGTTCCGCATTCCTGGCCTGGGTGGTCGTGTGATGGAGCGCCTGGGTGTCGTCACCCAGACGATCCCCGGTGGTGAAATCTTCCTGGCGCTCGACCGTGGCGCTATCGATGCCGCCGAATGGATTGGCCCGTACGACGATGAGAAGCTGGGCTTGCAGGATGCCGCCGATTTCTACTACTACCCCGGCTGGTGGGAGCCAGGCCCCACGCTGGACTGCTATGTCAATATCACCGAGTGGGAACAGCTTAGCCCCGAATACCAGGAAATCTTCAAGTCGGCCTGCTACCACGCCAATGTTGACATGATGGCCAAGTACGATGCACTCAATCAGCAGGCTATGCAGCGCCTCATTGAGGGTGGTACGCAGTTGCGCCCGTACAGCCAAGAAATTCTGCGTGGTGCTCAGACAGCAGCCTTCGAACTGTACGACGAACTGGCAGCGGCGGACACACGCTTCTTTGCGCCGATTTACGAACAGTGGCAGCCGTTCCGCGATACGATGTATGCATGGCACAACATCAACGAACTGAGCTTCTCGAACTTCGTGCAGAACAATCCGGTTAGCGCATAGGCCCGCCCTATTGCTCACAGTGTCTTGCCATACAACAGCGTCGGATTATCCGGCGCTGTTTCATTTTGGGAATACGTGTATTATAAAGAAACGGTATCGCGATGGGTGAACTGCTCTCCATCTTCCTGAACGTGGTTGCGCCGGTGTTTATGCTCGTTATCATCGGCTATATTGCTGGCCCGCGCCTGGAGCTTGATCCGCGCTCACTCTCGCGAGTGGCTTACTCGGTCTTAACCCCGGCCTTTGTGTTTAACACCCTCTACCGCACCGAAATTGAACTCGCGCTGGCACTGCGGATGATGGCGTTTATTATCGTGGTCGAACTTGGCTGCGCCATCGTTGCGATAGTCGTAGCGCGGTTCCTCAAGCGGCCCGCCAAGATGATAGCGGCCTATGTGCTGATTGCAGTATTTGGCAATGTGGGTAATTTTGGCTTTCCAATTATCCAGTTTGCCCTGGGCGAAGAAGCGCTCGGTGCCGCAACCATTTACTTCCTCACCATTCTTGTCCTGTCGTTTATCATCGGTGTTGCAGTTGCCAACTGGCAGCGCGGCGGCAGCGCCGGAGCAGCGCTCGCCGTTATCAAGACCCCGGCACTGTGGGCCGTACCGCCGGCGGTGTTGCTGCAATGGTTGCAGTTTGAGCTACCAGCGATTGCTATTCGTCCGGTGGAACTGCTGGCCGGAGCACTCATTCCGACGATGCTGCTGACCCTGGGGGTGATTCTGGCGCAGTCGGGCATTCCGCGCCCAACCTTCGACACCTGGGTTGCCAGCGCTATTCGCCTGCTGGTCGGGCCTATCCTCGCGGTGCTGCTGGTAACGCCCTTCGCGCTGACCGGCGTGGAGCGTGGGACGGGCATTATGCAGGCCAGTATGCCCACTGCTATTCTCGCCTCAATCATCGCCACCGAAAACGACCTGCTGCCAACCTTCGTGATTTCAACGGTGCTCTTTTCCACCCTAGCAAGTGTGGTAACGCTCACCCTCGTGATTACGTTCTTTGTGCCGCGTGTATGACGCTGCGGATGTGCGCCCGCTACAGCAACGGCCCCCACTCCACCCGGAGCGAGGGCCGTTTGTATGATCAGGACAGGAACCACTTTAGCTTGCGGCGGCAACCTCAATCAGCCATGTGACAAGGCCAGGGAAGATGATAATCAACACCACCAGCGTTACCTGAATGATGATAAACGGTATCACACCACGATAGATATGCCCAATAGTAATTTGATCGGGCGGCGCAATACCACGCAGGTAGAACAGCGCAAAGCCAAACGGCGGTGTAAGGAACGACGTTTGCAGGTTGGCACCCAGCACCACGCCGAACCATACCAGGTCGATGCCCAGGATGGTGGCTGCCGGTACCAGCAGCGGCAGCACGATGAAGGCAATCTCGAAGAAGTCGATGAAGAAGCCCAGCACAAACACCAGCAGCATACTCGCCAGCAAGAAGCCAATCTCGTCACCCGGCAGCGCCAGGAAGACGTCCGTCACCAGCGTATCGCCGCCAATACCCCGGAAGATTAGGCTAAACACGGTGGAGCCAAACAGAATGAAAATCACCATCGTGGAGACCCGCAGCGTTGCATCCGCGACATTCTTGATCGTCTTGAGGTTGAGCTTGCCATTAAACAGCGCCAGCAGCGTTGCACCGAGTGCACCGACCGAACCTGCTTCGGTGGCAGAGGCCAGACCAATAAAGATACTGCCGAGCACCGCGATAATCAGCACCAGCGGCGGTATCATCACCTTCAGCACCCGCAGGGCCAGTTCGCTCACACCGATATTACGGACTTCGGCGGGCAGGGCCGGAGCCTGCTTCGGCAGGAAGATGGCAAACATACCACAGTAGACAATGAACCCGCCCGACAGCAGCATGCCTGGAATGAGCGAGCCGATGAACAGGTCACCAATCGAGACACCAAGCTGTGCGCCAAGCACCACCAGTACCACACTGGGCGGGATAATCTGGCCTAATGTGCCAGCGGCACAGATAACCCCACACGTCAGCTCTTTGCTGTAGCCGTAGCGCAACATAATCGGCAGTGAGATCAAGCTCATTGCTACGACAGTGGCCGCGACCACACCGGTCGTTGCGGCCAGCATTGTACCCACCACCACAATGGCAATTGCCAGACCACCGCGTATCGGGCCAAACAGAATACCCATCGTTTCGAGCAGGTCTTCTGCCAGGCCCGACTGTTCAAGCATTGCTCCCATAAAGATGAAGTAGGGGATGGCAAGCAACGTAAAGTTGCCCATGGTAGTGAACATACGGCTTGGCAGCGCATTTAGCAGGTTGATCGGGAACAGATCGAGCCAGATACCAATCGCACCAAAGACAATGCCCACACCGGCAATCGAGAAGGCGACGGGATAGCCGCTCCCCAGGAACACGATCAGAGTGAGAAACATAACCAGACCCAGCCACTCATACGGCTCGGTAAAGACCACCTGACTGAATAGGGGCATCATTGCTTTATCTCCTCTGACTGTGTTTCAGCGGCGTGCGGAGTGTGAACAGGATGCGCCTTGTGTTCGACTTCATCAGCTAACAGGTTAGCATCGCCCACATGCGCGATGGCATTGTGTCCGTCGGCGGTGGTCAGCGTCTTGTGGGGCTCGGCTTCGGGATCGACCGCTCCAGTGTAAATCGCCAGGTTTTTGATAAACTCGGAAATACCCTGAATAATCAGTAGGCCAAAGCCAAACACCAGCACCGTTTTGATGGGGTAGCGCGGTAGCCCGCTCGGGTCGGGCGATTGCTCCAGGATCACCCATGAAGCCGCCAGCCAGTTCCACGAAAAGTAAATCACAAATCCGGCGAAGGGCAGTAGGATCAACGCCGAGCCAAGCATATTGATCATGGCCTTGGTTTTAGCGCTCCAGCGGTCGTACAGCACATCGACGCGCACGTGCCCATTGTGGCGCAGCACATAGGCTGCTCCAAGCAAATACGTTAGGCTGAAGAGATACCACTGCATTTCGATGAAGAGATTCGAGGTGAGGTTCTGCCCAATAGCCTGCCCGAAGAAGCGCCCGAACACATTCCAAACCCCGACAAGTACCATGACTGGCATTAACCAGACTGCGAAGAGGCCGATCCATTCGTTCAGCGTATCTACGCCTTTGGATACAGCTAACAATGCTTTCAAATCATTCCTGTCCTTTCCGTTCCTATCGTAACGCCCATCGTTTTGGTGTCAACATTGGCAACCTGGCTCATTACGTACCGTATTCAGTTGTGGTCATCGTTAACGTTGAATGGCGCTTCGTGATCGGGATAATCGCTGAGTTGTAGTATTCCTGCCTGATGTAGTCTGGATTCTTCACACAACGACCGGGCTGGTTTCCGGCTAGCTGCGAGGTGTCAGCAGTAAAAACGCGACTATTATAGCATAAGACCTTATGAAGCCTGAAATATATTATATTGTACACGCTTTTATCAGCAAGATACAATAGCTATTCGAGGTGACTTTTTGTTATATTTTGGCTACGAACCATTATACTGCGTATCGGCACACAATGGTTGCGTGTATAATCGTGCAGAGCGCCGTACAATCATCTACAATGAGGGGCATCACGCGGGCGACTGTCTGACGCCGCGCTCACGGAGAAAGGATATCAGGAGTGCATCTACGACATTTACTACATCTACTGGCGATTCCCACTGTTGTTATGGTGCTGGGGGCGTGCGGGTTCGGCGGCACCCCCGACTGGCCGAAACGCCCACCGCCGAAGTTGCCAGCCAACCATCGCCCGTTCCATCCCGCGAACCAACTGCCCGCCCAACGGCAGCCCCGACCGCCGCACCAACGGCGACCGCAACGCCACAGCCTGCCGTTACGATTGTAGATGCTACCTTTGCCCGTGGCTTAACTGCCGATTTTCAGCCCATTGATCCGGGGAACACATTTCAGCCCGGTCAGACGGTGCATCTGGCAGTAACTGTGCAGGGCCGCCCCGTCGAGGGTACCGTGACAGCCCGTTACTACTTCCGTGATGAGCAAATATTGACCACCGACTTTGACATGAGCGAAGTCAATAGCGATGTGCTGTTTACGTTTGATGACAATACCTTTATCGGCTACACACTCACCGCCACCAATCCGCTGCCCATCAGCGATAACTACCGCGCCGATATCCTGGTAGATGGCACGGTGGTGGAAACATTGCCCTTTAGCATTGTGCCGCCATCCGAAGCCATCGCCTCCGCGATTGTAACGGCAACCCTGGCCAGCGGCATTGATGTGGCCAACAACCCGCTCAATCAGTCTTCGACGTTCCTGCCAGGAGATACCGTGTTCCTAGTGGGGCGTGGCAACTTTGGCATCGCTAGCACGCTGCGGGCCGAGTGGTATCGTGGGATTGAACAACTCGAAGGGGGCACCCGCAGCCTCTCGCTGGACGAGAACCTGACCAACAGCACGTTTTATTTCAACTTTCTGCCGGAAGGTGGCTGGCAACCCGGCGATTATGCGGTTGCGCTGCTCTTGAACGACCGTGAAGTGGGGCGCTATCCCTTCTCAATTGCTGAAGCAAGTGCTATGCCGCCGCCCGAACTGGCCCGCGCCTTTGTGGATACGCGGCTGTACGAGTATCCGACCGGCCTGTTTGCGATTGGCATACCGCAGGACTGGCGGCTGGAAGACGATAGCAGCGCCGAATCTGCCAACCTGACCTGGACATCTAGCACCAACAATATGCTGGTCAATGTCAATATTGTGCAGCGCAGCATTGGTGATACCGACCTGGGCAGTGTGCTGACCCAAGAGATTACCGCCGCGTTTGGCAGGCAACCCGACTTCCAGATCAGTTCGCCGCAGCTACAGCCCGATGGCAGCGTGCTGGTAGGCTTCCGTGCCCGCACCGACACCGCCGACTCGCTGCTGATGCAGGGCAATGCCTACGCCGAGCAACTGGGTGATACGTTTTCGGTGCTGGTGCTGATTGCGCCTTCCGACCAGTTTGAAGCGCTCTGGGATGCGGGCCTGAGTGGGATTGCCAACAGCTACACGGTAGACCCGACGGCCCGCTTGCGCCGCCGCAAGCCGTGGTTGAGAGCTTTGGTGAGCAGCAGCCCTACACCTTCCCGACGGGTCTATTTACAATCAATCTGCCGCAAGGCTGGAGCCTAAGCGACGGCAGCACGCTGGAAGGCATCAATCAGCTCTGGACATCGCCCAATCAGGTAGCAGCAGTGCAGATCCTTATTCGGGAGCAGCAGGTAGCTCCTTCAGAACTGGCGGTTGTGTTGCAGCAAGAACTGATTACCCTGTATGGAAGCCGCCCCGATTTCCAGGCCGCCCCGCCGCAGCCACAGCCCGATGGTAGCGTGCTGGTACCCATCCTCTATCGTGACAGCGCCGATCCCGCTGCACCACTGATACGCGGCAATGCGTATGCCGAACAGCGCGGCACCAAGTTTTCTATTCTGGTGCTGACCGCACCTCAGGAACAGTTTGATCAGTTCTGGGAGAGCGGGCTGAGTGCGATTGCCAACAGCTACAGCATCAGTCCGGATGCGCCGATTGCCCAGTAAAGCAGCGTCCGGCCATGCATGACTAGGCTGATACACAAAGCCCCGCCGGGGCTGCGGCCCGCGACAGGCTCCCCCTCGCCCCGTCAGTGGGAGCGGGGGCTAGGGGGTGAGGGAGATGGTAGCATCGGGCACCGTAGCGTACCCTAGCGTGCGCTGCGCTACTCTTCGCTCTCCGCCTCGCGGATTTCGGTGGAGGAGAGATCGACGCGGAAGAGTTCTTCGGAGAGCGGAATAAACAGATCGCGGATGCTGGCGGGCATCTCGATGCTGTCGAGCGTCTGGAAGAGGCCCTGATGCACGCGCCCCGCCACCAGGAAGCGACAGCCCGCCTCACGAATGTGATCCATTGCGTAATGCATCCGCGCCGCGCCACCATAGTAGCGGGGCGCTACCAGCCGCAGCGCTGTGTCGTAGCCCACCACAAACGTACAGCCTGGATACAATGCGGCTTTGTCGGTGAAGAGCGCTACCCGCGAGAGTACCATGGTGTAGCGTTTGGCAAACTGCTCTAGGCGGCGCTCGATCTCTTCGGCAATCAGGGTGCCTTTGTCAGCGTTGGTAATCGGCAGTTCAAAGATAGCAGGCGCGTTCAGCATGGCTGCTGCAACTTCTGCCAGCCGAACATGTCCGGTATGCAGCGGATTAAACGAACCCGACAGGATCGGCCCGTACAGCGATTCATTTTCGACCTGCCGCCCGTCGGGGTGGATCGTCAGTGTGCGTGCATCGCCCCGGATCAGGCGGGCCAGCGGCGTAGTTGCCATCTGGTGATGCTCTTCAACCACCTCATCCGGGTCAAGGTCAAGCGGGGTATCGCTGCGTATGCCACAGGCACGCGCAATCGCCCGGATGAGCAACTGACTGATGACATACTCTTCGCCTACCCGGTCGCGCAGCCCCTTGATCAAATTCAGGGCATAGGCCGTGCTGTCGGTGGCGTGCTGCACCGCTACCACCCCGCGATGGGTGCCACGTTTGGCATAGTCGCTGGCAATCGTCGCCGTACACGATACGCCCAGAATCGGGATGGCAGGCTCGTGTGGTTTGCGCTCGGCAAGGTGCAGCAGCATAGCACGCGACCGCGCACGGGCTGCCATCTCGATAGCCGTCTCAACCGACACGGCCCGATTGGGTGTATGTCCCAGCAAACTGCTTAACGAGGTGAGGGCGTAGCGGTCGGTTGCTTCGAGGATGGTGCGCGACGAGCCGCCGACACTATGCAGCCACCACAACCCCAGGCTACCCGCTCCGGCAAACTCCAGCACGAGGCGGGTCGGTGCAGCGTGGATCTGCTCAATAATAGGCTGCATAGCGGGTGCGGTGTGCATACACGCTCCAGTGTGGTGTGGTCAGTCTGCCGCAAAGCCGATGGTGTGATGGCTGCCATCACAGAGCGGTTTATTCTGCGAGGCCCCACAGCGACACAGCGCAATGCGGGTATCTTCCAGCAGCACATGGCCCGCTTGATCGGTGATCTGGAAATGCCCACGCAGCACGAGCGGGCCATCTGGCTCCAGCGTGACCGAGTGTTCGGCGGGCACGGCCTCAGCAGCGCCACCGTCGTTGCGGCTGTAGTGCAGCGCTCCGGTGGGGCAGCACGCAATCACGGCGGCGATGTCATCAGCATCTGCGCCATTGGTATCAATCCAGGGTCGGCGTTGCGGATTAAACACAGTGGGCAGGCCACGCACACATTCGGCGGCGTGGATGCAACGCTTGACATCGTACTGCACAACAATAGCGTCGTTCTCGTAGCTACGGATCTTGCTTTCCAACGTACCTCCCTGAACTATTCAGAACCGCTTCGGGAATTCTGAAAAGTATTATACCGGGTTTATTGATCTGGTGCAGGAGATGGGGGAATGCTCAGATGCAGGCGCGGCACCTGCGCCCACGGCACACCGTGCGGCGTATCCAACGGTGACTCATCGGAGATTAGGGCCTGGAGTTCGGCAATGTAGGCCCGAATACGCACAATATCAAGGCCCTCGTGCTGTGGTTCGTAGGCCGATAGCAACGCTCGTGCAACGGTCAGATTGCGGCGGGGGCCAGCCACCAGACCAAGCCGAAGCTGGTTCATAGCATTTGCAAGGTTAATCAGGCCGCGCAGAAAATCGCTGCGCTCGGCATGCCAGCGCTCCTCGAAGGCCAGCAGCGCCTCACGGTAGTGCTCGGCATTAAAAAGATGGATGGCACGGATGTATGGGTCGGGATGGGGTGGGATCATTGCTCACTCATGGTATTCGTCAAGGCGTTGCTGCAAGCGATTGGTGGCAAGGCGCACTTCATCGAGCAGGTCATTCAGATACTCAATCAGTAACGGCTCTGGCGCGAGGCGGTCGAGCAGGCTATCCCAGCGCTCAACAATGACGTGCAAGGTACGGATATCGCGTTCAAGGGCACGGCGCAGGCCAGTGGTCGCGAGTGAACTGGTCATCGGGCGCTCGTCGGGGCTGGCGGCGGTACGCAGCAGCGAGCCAGTGCTTGGGATCTCGATAGTGCCGGGGTTGGCGGCACGCGCAGCGGTAAATTCGGCGGCGGCTTCGGCAAGCAGGCGTGCAGTTATTGATTGTTCGGATTGCCCGTTCCCGATCAGGCGTCCGGTATCGGGGCGATAGTTGAGCAGCGCTAGTCGGCGCAGAATATACTCTCGGTCTTTGCCGATGCGCTTTTCCAGATAATCGAGGCTACGCTTCTGGTTTTCGATCAACGTGCGGAAAGCAAACGCCTCTTCAAGTGGATCAAGATCGCGGCGAGTGATGTGTTCAGCAAGACCGATCTCAAATAACTCTTCGTCGCCATAGTCGCCGACTTCACACATCAGCGTTTTCAGGCCAGCGCGGTTGGCGGCCCGAATCCAGCATTCACCGAAGATAATCTGAAAGCACCCCTGATGCACATTATCGGTGCGGACTGCCAGATGGAAGCGCAACCCTTCACGCTGAATCGCGTCGGTCAGCAGGTCGAGATTGGTGAAGCGATTGCGTACCTGGAACGGATTCGGACGGATACGCTCGATAGGGATTTCACGCACAACCATCGGGCGAGCCGGCAGCAAAGCAGCCAGAGTATGTTGAATAGAAAGTTCTTGTTCCAATCGTTCCCAAAACTGCTGGCTATATCCGTTCTGCATCGTTACGACCCTTTGCCGCGAGGATAGGCATATAAAGGTCTCTGTATTATAGCACGTCGTGGAAATCCCTGTCAGATTCGACGTTATGCTGATACGCAGGGCCAGCAGAGTAACGTACCCCTCACCCACGGCACGCGGCGAGGGGCACAATCGGCAAGTAGTTACCGCAGCGCTGCCAGCACCTGCGCGGCCTGTACCACCATGGCAAACTCCAGGTGCAGGCTTGCCAGCGCCGTTGCATGGATCGTTGCGGCGGGGTGGTGTTGTCCGTCGTGGCCCAGCCGGTCGAAGGTGGCAACCGCATCTGCAACAATATAGGTTGTAAAGCCCAGGTTGCCCGCCATCCGCGCCGTTGTGGAAACGCAGTGGTTCGTTGTCAAACCTACCATAACCAGCGTATCAATACCACGCTGTCGCAGCATCGCTTCCAAGTCGGTGCCAATAAACGCACTATTGACTTGCTTCTGGATAATTGGCTCACCAGCGCGTGGCTGTGCTTCGGGCTTGAAGGCGTGGCCGGGTCGGTCGGGGCGCAGCGGCGAGGCGAGCTCGGTTGAGCAGTGCTGCACATGGAAGACGGGGCGCTGAGTCGTGCGCCAGGCCGTCAGCAAGTTGGCAATCACCTGCTCCATCTGTGGGTTGTTGCGCTGGCCCCACATTGGCTCATCAAAGCCCTGCTGCACATCAATCAGGAGCAGGGCGGCATTGGCAGGCAGGTGCAGGGCGTGCGGTGCGTTGGTGTATTCGGCGGGCGCAAAGAAGACCAGCGTACTGAGTTCTTCGGTGATGCTGTGGAAGCGGTGCTCAACACCCGCCGCCACATACACCAACGAACCAGCCTGTACCGGTCGGTCTTTGCCATCCACATACAGCATACCTGCGCCACGCACCACATAATATACTTCGTCTTCGGTGTGGGGTTGCTGCGGGTCGTGGCCCTGCGCCGGGATGGTATAGAGGCCCACACTCAGCGCCGGGTGACGCAGAAACTCAAGATAGTGCTGGCTTCCGTGCTGGCGCTCGGTGGCTTGCTGGCGCAGCAGTTCAGCCAGTTCGTACCCTGCAATGCGTGTCATTGGGTTTCCTCCTGCGTGGTACACTGTTGCCCCGACTGGTGCGGGCGCACGGCGGGCGCGGGCAGGTGCCCATACAGAAACGCACCCGGAAAATCAGCATCTACAGCTTTGCGTTTGCCGCTCCACTGCTCAATAACGATGCGATACACAGCGGTGCGGGCCAGTTCCTCTGGCACAGTCGGGCGGTAGTCGCTGCCCGGTTGCAGATGCGGGAAATATTTATCAAGCAGCAGTTGCAGGGCGTGGCTCGCTTCGGCTTCGTCCTGCACAATTGTGGCGCTCCCAAACACCACCACGCCGCTATACTCCACGCTGAATTCAAGCGCAACATCGGCGGGCAGTAGTCGCCCCATCTCGCTGATGCTCAGACACACCCGCTCAGAGGTGGCAACATTGTCCGGGGTGCGTCCGGTGCGGGCGGTGTGCATATAGATACAGGCAGCGGCTTCATCATACACAAACAGGTTGCTATTGATAAACGGTTGCCCATCCACCACGGTTGCCAGCGCCGCAAACGGTGCGCGATGCAACAGCGCCTGGATCCATGCCTCGTCGGTAACGGCCCGGTCGCGCCGCCGTATTTCGGTGAACGAACGATGCTCCACACTATAGGCCATACAACTCCTCCTGGCTCATTGTGTTCTAGGGTTAAAATCTACTGGCCTGGATTGTAGGGCGCAAACTGGTCTGCTGCAAGAGCCAATAAGCAGCAGATAGAATGGTACCAGTTGGGGCGCGAGGCAAGGGGCTATCGGTAGCCGGGGGGCTGAAGTCCCCGGCTCCTTTGTACGAAGTCCGCCTGCGCGGACTGGGTGCCTGCGCCGGGGCAAAGGAGTGAGGGGACAGCCCCGGCGAGCAGTTCTGCTTAGCGTGTGGCCTGCCGCTCCAGCATCGCCTGTACATCTGCCGTGACCACATCGGCGGGGATGCCGTAGCCGTAAATCATCGCAAGTTCTCCCTCCGCATTGAGCAGGTACATCGCCGCCGAGTGATCAACTAGATAGGCGGCACTGGTACCGCCGACTTCGTTCTTCTGGAAGTATACGCCGTAATCGGGTGTGATCTTGCGGATTTCGGCATCTGGACCGGTCAGGCCAATAAAGCCCTCACCAAAGTTTGCCATATACTTGTTGAGTACTTCGGGCGTGTCGCGTTCGCCATCGACGCTGACCATCACATACGCCACATCATCACCCCGGTCGCCCAGGTTCTGCTGCACCCGCGCCATATCTGCTAGGGTGGTGGGGCAGATGTCGGGGCAGAAGGTGTAGCCAAAATAGATCAGCACTGGCTTGCCGCGCAGATCGCTCAGGCTCATCGGCTCACCGGCCTGATTGGTCAGTGTAAAGTCTTTCACGGCACGGGGCGGGTCAATCGGGGTACCCTCGGTTGGCGGTTGATATGCAGGAACCCCACCGCTGCCAGGGGTGGTACTGGCATTCTGCTCGGCACGGCTCGGCGAAAGTGCATTAAAGACCAGTGCCCCACCGACCAGCAATACCACGCCGATGACCAGCGGAATAACCCAGCGCGGCAGGTTCTGTCCGGTTGTTTGTGTTTCCATTGCTTGCTCCTCTCTCCAGTAATAGTGTGGTTCGCGGTGCGGCCCCCACTGCACACCGCAGCAGGGGCCAGCAGTACACGAACAGTCAAACAAGTATGCTTAACGTTGTGTGACGGGCGCTTCGACCTCCAGGGTGCCGCCGCTCTGCAATTCAAGCGTCAGGTTGACGGTATCGCCCTCTTCCAGATCCTGGGTTAGATCTATCAGCATCACGTGGATGCCACCCGGTTGCAGCGCTACCTCACCATTGGCGGGAATGTCGATCTGCTCAAGCGGGCGCATCATCATAACACCGTTGGCATCCATTTCGGTGGTGTGTAATTCAACGATATTGGCGACATCGGTTGAAGCACCGACAACCGCATCGGCGGCGCTGCCAGTATTAACGAGGGTCATATACGCGGCGCTGTTGCCGCCTCCGCCATGGCTCATATCTTCCATGGTTTCGCCTTCTGCCATCTCACCTTCCATGGTTTCGCCTTCTGCCATCTCACCGTCTTCCATCGCCATATCGCTCATACCTGTCATCACCGCCGGACGGACCCACGGCGCACTTACTTCGATAGCGGGGCCACTCGGCGCGGCGGCAGGTGTGCTTCCGCATGCACTGATCAGCAATACCAGCAGCGCCGTAACAACACCATAGCCAGCTTGAATATACTTCTCCATGATACACTCCTCCTCATATAAAAAATGATAGATCCTGGGCATCAGAAACAGATCGACACGGTAACCCGCGTACACAGCGCAGGCTCCACCTGCGAGTTCAGGTGAACCATCCCCAAGCGTGTGATGTGGTTACTGAATGTCTAATCGTGGAGGAGGTGGATCAGGGGTGACGACTGCTAGCGCAGGCCGTTGCAGGCGCATACCGGGTAGCACCGCAATTACCATGAGCAGTGTGGGTACAAACATCGCTTTGGCAGGCGCAAACTGCGACAGCGCCCGCATCGTCTGGTAATCAAGCGGTGATGGGGCAGGGCCGTGCTGATGTGGTGCGGTGTGGCAGATAAAAAGCGGTTGACCTTCGTACACAACCATCACCGGCGGACCCGGCTCGCTGCTGCCAGTTATTAGGTGACAATGCAGAATACACAGCATAACGCATACCAGCGAAGCCGTTACTGCACCGAGTGCCAGCATATGTGGCATGCAGCGACGGAGAGAGGGCAGGCGCACAGCGTAGGCGGGTTGCAGTTGGGCAGTCGGTGACGTGACCATAGTGCCGTCTATTGTAGCATATAGGCTCGTTTATTTACATGTTTCTTATCAAATCCTCAAGATACCACGCTGATATGCGGTAGCCTGTGTCAGGGGTGTGATGTCATACGTTTATATGGTTGCATCCTTTTCCAGATAGCCTGTATGGGACATGGTAGTACATAGTTCTATACCCGTTTCTCAAAATCTGTACTGGCATAAGTTTGGCACCTGTACTATACTTGACGTGCCAGATCAAGCATCCTATGTACGAAAGTAGAGAAATGGAACCGCAACGATTGCTTACACAAACCTTGCAGCACGCCGCCTGGGGTAAAACTGTTACCGCGATTCTGGCAGCGGCCCTGCATACCGTGGAGCCGGGGGCGGCGGTGCGGCGGATGGTACAGCGCACCGACGACACGCTGCACATTGCGGGGCAGTCCTACAATCTGCGCGACTTGCAGCGGGTGTTTGTGGTGGGCGCAGGCAAGGCGGGCCTTGCGATGACAGCCGCGACGGTGGAGGTGTTGCGTGATAAGGTTGGCGGCGGGGTGGTGATTGTCAAGGACGAAGGCCCCGCGACGCTGGCGGCGTTGCGCGAAACAGTACGCACACTGGCACCCGTCACGGTGATGCTGGCAAGGCATCCCATTCCCGATGAGCGCGGCGTTTCGGCAACCCGTCGGATGGTTGCGCTGCTGGAACAGGCTACCGCCGATGATCTGGTGATTGCGCTGATATCGGGCGGTGGTTCGGCGCTGCTCACGTTGCCGGTGCCTGGTGTGGCGCTGTCGGACTTGCAGCAGATCACCGATGCGCTGCTGGCTTCGGGTGCGACCATCGAAGAGATCAATACATTGCGGAAACACCTCGACCGAATGAAGGGCGGCGGGTTGGCACAGTTTGCAGCCCCTGCCAGCCTGGTAGCGCTGATCCTCTCGGATGTGGTCGGCAATCCGCTGGAGATGATCGCCTCTGGGCCGACCGTGCCCGCCACCGTTACCTTTGCCGATGCCGCCGCCGTGCTTGAACGCTACCTCGCACCGGATGAGGTGCCGCTTGCCATCCGCAGTGCGATAGCGGCAGGCGTGCGCGGCGATATGCTGCCCCGTCCGCAGCCAGACAATCCGCTGTTTGCGCGGGTGCAGAATGTGCTGGTCGGGAGCAGTCAGCAGGCGGCACAAGCGGCCCGCCGCACCGCTGAAGCACACGGCCTCAATACGATAGTCCTTGACAACCTATTTACAGGGCGAGGCCCGCGAGGTGGGGCGGGTGCTGGCGGCAATTGCCCGTGAGCTTGCCACCGAAGCGCAGCCCTTTCTGCGACGTCCGGCCTGTGTCATCGTGGGGGCGAAACAACGGTCACCCTGCGCGGGGCCGGACGCGGCGGGCGCAATCAAGAACTGGCGCTGGCAGCAGTGCGGGAGATGGCAGGCCTGGCGGATGCGGTGCTGGTAACGCTGGCAACTGATGGCGGCGATGGCCCGACCGATGCAGCGGGTGCGGTGGTGACGGGCGAGACGCTGGCCCGCGCACAGGCGCTTGGTCTGGATGTTGAAGCGGCGCTGGCAACAAACGATGCATACCCGTTTTTTGCGGCACTTGGCGACTTGCTGCGCCCCGGTGCAACTGGTACCAATGTGAGCGATATAACATTGCTCTTTTTATGGTAATGTATTAAGAATACATTTTATACGCTACGAAAGTCAGGACGATAATGCCCGCTTATTCGGCCCGCTACGAAGCGGCTCTGACATTTGCGGCACAGGCCCACCGCGTGCAGGTGCGAAAAGGTACCGATATTCCGTATATTACCCATCCGGTACATGTGGCAACGTTATTGCTACGCTATGGCTATCCGGATGATGTTTTGATTGCGGGCTTGCTGCACGATGTGCTGGAAGATGCCGAGGATGACCGGAGCACGTTGCAGGCGGCGATTGCTACACAGTTCGGCTCAGAAGTTGAGCGGCTCGTTGTTGCCGTCTCCAAGCCCTCGCGTGCGATTGGATGGGAGGCGGGCCGCGCTGCCATGATTGAGCAGATCAACACTGGCGGGCCGCTCGTTGCCGCACTCAAGGCCGCCGATACCGTACATAATATTCGCAGCATTATTGCGGCAATCCAACACGAGGGTGCCACGGTATGGGGGCGCTTCAAGCGTGGCCCTGCGCCAACGCTGGCCTACTATCGACAGGTACGCACCGCAGTTGGTAAATGGATCAACTGGCACCCACTTTGCCACGAACTTGAAACAGCCTTACAAGAACTTGAGCAATTGCAGGCAGGTCAGCTATGACAGCGCTATCGACACAGATTGAAAGGGTTTCGCGCTACCGGGGGGCGTTGCTGGGCCTTGCGGTGGGCGATGCAGTAGGTACTACATTGGAGTTCCGGCCCCCTGGTTCGTTCACCCCGATTAGCGATATGGTTGGCGGTGGGCCGTTTCATCTCAAGCCGGGCGAATGGACAGACGATACCACAATGGCGCTGTGTCTGGCGGAGAGTCTGGTGGAGCGGCACAGCTTCGACCCGCGTGATCAGATGGAACGCTATGTGCGCTGGATGGATAGCGGCTACTATTCTGTCAAAGGTTACTGCTTCGATATTGACGGCACTACCGCGCAGGCGCTGCGTACGTTCAAGCGCACGGGTGAACCTTTTTTCTGGCTCGACCGACCCCCCAACAGGCAGGCAACGGCTCGCTGATGCG